>JANQOL010000020.1 GCA_028289675.1 Pirellulaceae bacterium | reverse complement strand
ACGCGCCTTGCCCATGTCCTTCTAGTAAGGTGCACAGAAGCCGGCGAAAGAATAGTGCTTTAGGAACTGGAACAATCACATGCTGCGCCTCGTGCTGGGCTTGGTCATCTGGGGTGGACTCGGATTGTCGCTGGCGGAGGCGCAGAAGTCTCAGCCGGCGAGCGCGCCGGTAGACGTTAGCCAGTTCCGGCCCATGTCGGGGTTTTTCGACGTCTACTGGGATGCCCAACAAGGCAAGGTTTGGCTCAAGCTGGACGAGCTCGATCAGCCATTCCTGCTGGTCAGCTCGCTGGCCACCGGGCTGGGCTCCAATCCAGTCGGGCTTGACCGCGGTCAGTTGGGTCAGGATCGGATCGTGAGGTTCACGCAAGTCGGTCAGCGCGTGTTTTTGATCCAGCCCAATCTCAAGTATCGGGCGACCACCGACAGCGCGGCGGAAAAGGCAGCCATCCAAGAGTCCTTTGCGGAGTCCGTACACTGGTCTGGAGACATCAAAACCGGCAGCGACAATTCGCGGCTGGTGGACTTGACCAGTTTCTTGATCCGGGATGCGCACGATTGCATCGGCAGCTTGGAAGCCGCCGGGCAAGGTAGCTACCGTTTGGACGCCGACCGTAGCTTCGTCTATCTGCCGCGCACCAAAGCGTTTCCGGACAATGTGGAATTCGAGGTCTCGCTGACGTTCGCTAGCAAGAAGCCTGGACGGCTGGCTGAGCGGGCCGCCGCGGACGGCAAATCGATTTCGTTGCGGCAACATCATTCATGGGTCCGACTGCCGGACGACGACTACCGGCCTCGTCGCTCGGACCCACGCGTCGGCTGTTTTAGCGTGGCGTTCGCCGATTATGGCGTGCCACTGGACCGGCCGTTGGAACAGCGGTTCATTGTGCGTCATCGACTGCAGAAGCAGAATCCACAAGCGGAACGCAGCCCGGCGAAACGCCCGATCGTGTACTACGTCGATCCAGGCGTTCCCCAGCCGGTCCGTGATGCGTTGATCGAAGGAGCCAGTTGGTGGAATGAAGCGTTTGAGGAGGCCGGATTCGAGAACGCATTTCAAGTCAAAGTGTTGCCTGCGGACGCCGATCCGATGGACGTGCGGTACAACGTGATTCAGTGGGTGCACCGGGCGACCCGCGGCTGGTCCTACGGTCAGTCAGTCGTGGATCCGCGAACCGGCGAGATTATCAAAGGGCATGTGCTGCTCGGCTCATTGCGCGTGCGGCAAGATCGGTTGCTATTTGAAGGTCTTCGTTCCGGCTTACATGACGATTTGCCGCCCACGTCGTCTAGTCCAGTGCGGGCTTGTACTTGTGGGCTCGGACACATCCCTGGCGAAGCTTACCTGTCACAGTTGGACCCGGCGGCCGACACGATTGAAGTCGCGTTGGCTCGCATCCGTCAGCTGTCAGCCCATGAAGTGGGGCACACCCTGGGCTTTGCGCATAACTTTGCCGGCAGCACGTATGGCGACCGAGCCTCGGTCATGGACTACCCTGCTCCCCGGACGCGCATTACCGATGGTCGCTTGGATCTGAGCGACGCCTATGGTGTTGGAGTTGGAGTGTGGGACAAGTATGTCGTGCAGTATGCGTATTCAGAGTTCGAAGAAGCTCAGGAAGCTGAGGCTCTGCAGCAACTGGTTTCCCAGGCGGTGGAGAAGCGCTACATCTATGTCACCGACGCGGACGCGCGTCCTGCTGGTGCCGCACATCCACTGGGAAATCTATGGGACAATGGTTCCGATCCTGCGGCTGCTTTGGCGCATGAAATGGAAGTCCGCAAACTGGCTTTAGCCAGCTTTGGGGCGCACGTGCTGCCCGCGGGGTCACCGATGAGCGACCTCGAGAAGCACTTTGTGCCCGTGTACTTGCATCACCGCTATCAGGTGGACGCCGCTGCCAAGTTGCTTGGCGGATTCGAAACGAGCTACGCCGTGCAAGGTGATGGGCAACAACCGGTTTTACCTGTGGCGGTCAGTCGTCAACGGCAAGCGGCTCAGGAACTGATCAAGACTATTACGCCCGACGCGTTAGTGATCTCTGCTGACATTCTGGGTCAGTTGTCGCCAAGTGCGCACGTGTCAGCCAGCGACCGGGAGCGCTTTTCGACGCAAACCGATCCGATATTTGATCCAGGTACGGCCATGCGGGTGGCTGCCACGCTGACCATCGCCAACATGTTGCAACCCCAACGCGCGTGGCGGCTAGCGCGGCAGGCAGGTAACTGGAACCTGATGGAGCTCACCGACGAACTGATTCAGGCCACCGTGGAAAGCCCGAGTCCGAGCGACGCGGCCGAGTTGGAAGCGCGGCGTATCGTGCAAGTGGTCCTGGTCGACCAACTGATGTCACTCACGGAAAGCGGATCGGCGTCACACGACGCTCGAGCGGTCGCCGCCTCGCAACTCGACCGGCTTCAGACGCGTTTTCAGCGGCCAGAATCTGACTCGCGCATGGCGACCGCTCACGCGGCGCTGCTGTCGGCTCGGATTCAAAGATTCTTGCAGCGGAATGACCTGCCAGCCAAGCGGGTTCCGCCGGTCGATGTTCCGCCGGGCAGTCCCATTGGTGCGCATCCGTGAAGCCGCGCTGCAACACGGCCTCTCCGTCAGTTCGCTGGAGTGCAGACTTCAGCCGTCTACGATCCTATGATACCGAACGGCTAAAGCCTGCACTCCAACTTGACGACAGGCGCGATGTGCTTTAGCGGCCGATGCTAGGCGGATTGTTGACGAAGAAGTCGCGCGGCCCGCGAGTGGTGTAGTATGGATAAGCAACTTGTGCGGTGGCAGGACCGCCAACTCCGCCCGAACCAGCGGGTGCAGAGTGCCCATACGCGCCGGCGTGACCCAAGAAACGCTGGTAATCCGTGCCGCCGCGCTGCCAACCGATCTTGCAAGGTCGGCAACCCAGGTTGCCATTGCAGCTGTTACAACGGCGCTTCTGCAACAACTCGCAACCAGTACTGCTCAACAGAGTAAATGCCAAGGCCAATCCCAACACTACGCGTTTCATCAGCGTCTTCCTTTACGCATACGGCTGGCGTCTGCGGTGACAGCCAACTCGGTTGATTCGTTTTGGTGAGTCCTTTGTCGGCCTGACTGGACGTCGATCGCGAAAGAGCCGCCCAGTGACACTACGTGGGTAGAGACTTTGGCCGAGGCACTTCGTGATGTGAGCGGGATGATCCAGCATCCGACAGTCTTGCCATCGGAATGGCCGTAGCAAACTAATCGGGAAAACCCTCAGCATTGCTGTACACGGCATGACCCCGGCTGGGAAAAATCACGTAGTTTCACTATGTTGACAGCTCAATGCCTGCAAAGGAGCGGAATTCATGAACCAGCACAAACCCGTCGATTCTCCGTTCCTGGTCCGTCAGCCGGTACGAATCGGCTTTGGCACGATGATGATTCTGCTGTTCATGGTGGTGAGTGCGGGTGTGGGTTTGCTGCTGTACTACGCCATGCGCGTGCCGGCCATTACGTCGGAGATCAATGCCTGGTTGGGTCGTCCCAACGCGCCCATTGATCACGCCGAAGGCCGCCGAGCGCAAGTCATCTTCGCGCTCTTCGTTTACACGGCCCCGCTGGCCTTAGGGATGCTCGTTTATGCGATGCATTTTGTTGTTAATTGGGTCGACCGTCTCTCACGTCAGTCTCAACAGCCCGAAGACGAACAGTTCCGCATGGACTGATCCGCTTCTGCTCTCCAATTGCGGATTCCCGCAGCTTTTGCCACTCAGTGGGACCCCCATTTTGTCAACGGTCGCACCGCTCTGCAGAGAGTCGAATCCGAAAAATCCAATGCGCGCCGGGGTTCGACTCGGTTGACGCCAAATCCCTTCGCCGTTCTTTAGACGGTTAAGGCGTTTCTATGGTGGCCGCTGAATTTTCGGCAATGCGTGACCAAAGTTGTCGTGCGGACAAGGAAGCTAGTTCACGGGCAGGCTAATTCACAGGCAAGCTAGTTCACTGGCAGGCTGGTTCACTGGCAGGCCAGTGCCCGCCGTGCGGTTAGATGGTGCTAACTATCCATGAGTGGTTGCGAAACAAGGCGGTTCTGCAATGGCGCTAGTCAACGGCTATCGCGGCGCGTGATCCGTTGAATGCGGTGCATGTTCGGCCAGCAACAAACGTCAATGCTTCGGAACTGAGGTAGGTCGAAACGCTGTCCCGCCCAGCGTACATATCAGTTCACCAAGAAACTCGATTAACAACTAAAAAAACCTGAAACATCCTTCTGGGAGTTTGAGTTATGGGGAGCCCCCTCCATTTTGCTCGTAGGGCCTCACGTTCCAAGGTCCATGTCCTTCCCAAGTCCCGTCGTCAAACCCGCTCGCAGAAGCGCAGGATGTTCCTCGAGCAGTTGGAGGTGCGGCAGTTGCTCACCGCCACGCCAACCATCGTAGACGATGGCGACGCCGATTTTCATACTCTCGGCGTTTGGTCGAACGATAGCTTCGGCTATCAAGGCGATTCAAAATCCGCGCCGGTCGATAGCGCGGTCCAAGCCAATTGGGACTTCAATGTCCCGGCGGGGACCTACAATGTAGCCGCCCATTGGCAGGAACAGCCTCAGGCCACTACGTCGGCGGCCTTCGACGTGGATGGAACGACGGTAACCGTAGATCAAACGAATCGCCCGAGCGATCTCCATGCCGATGGAGTATGTTGGGCTCATCTAACGAGCTTGACGACCTCGGGTGGCATCGTGACGGTGTCGCTGGATCAAGACACGTCCGCGACGGGCGACCTGATTGCTGACGCCGTTCGCTTGGATCCCGTCGCGGCTCCCAGCGTCGGTGATTCGAATGACATACTGGCGACTGCCTCCTCGGTTCGGTTGTTCGCGGGGATTCCCGCGACGTTGACAGGCCATCTAGGTGACGGCGATCATCCGCTCTCCGACATCGATTTGTTTCGTGTGGAGTTGCTTGCTGGACAGGAGCTGCAGATCGACCTGGATGCGCGGGAAACGGAGTTTGCCACGGCGCTCAGCGACCTCAGCAGCGCCATTCGTCTGTTCGACTCGGCCGGCACTGAACTAGATCGGGCCGTTGCCGGCGTCGGGTCCGACAGTCAACTGACCTACACTGCGGCCACGACGGGCACTTACTACATTGGGATTTCGTCCAGCGAGAACGCCAGCTATGACCCGACCAGCGTGGCGGGGCGGCCCAACAACGTATCGACCGGTGACTACCAGTTGCATCTGGTAGCGTCCCGCGCTCTCGCACCTGAAACTTTCGATCAGACGTTTGTCGTAACCACCGCGACCGACGACACTTTGCCCGGCGGACTTCTCTCGCTGCGCGAAGCTGTCGAGGCGGCCAACGCAGCGGGTGGATCTAGCCTGATTGAGTTTCAGTCTGGTCTAAGCCCCACGATGGAGCTGCTGCATGGGCAGATAGCCGTGACATCGAACGTGACCATTCGCGGATCAGAACTTGGTTCACAGATGGTTTTGATGGTGCACTCCATGGCTACAACTGGTGAGCTGTTGCATGTGGCCCAGACCGGTGACCTCCGTTTAGAAAACATGGTGTTGAGCGATGCTTACTCGACCGGTGACGGGGCCGCTATTCTGGTCGATGGTCGACTGCATCTGCAGAATTCAGAGATTCGCAATAGCGACGCACAACGCGGTGGAGCCGTGTACGTCAGTTGTGCAGGACACGCCGAACTGTGGAACTCCACGATTGCCGGAAGTACGGCCGCCGAAGGCGGTGCCATTTATGTGCAGTCGGGTGGAACGGTCGTAGCGTCTCAAAGTACGTTTTCAGGCAACGATGCGACCGGTGGTGGCGATGCCATCTTTAACGCCGGCACGACGGCTTTGTCCAACACCACGGTCGCCCACAATGGACTGCTGTCCTCAAACACCACCGAAACTATCGAAAACGTTGGTGCTGGCAACTTTACTTTGCGCAATACGTTGATCGTCGACAATGAAGCGTCAGCGGACTTGTCAGGAAGTTTTGAATCCCACGGTTTCAATCTCGTCGGTCAAATTGGCTTGGCAATCGGCATGGGAGACAACGTGTCGCTGCAGGATCAGTTGGGTGGACTCAACGGAGACCCGGTGATTGCAGGAGTTACAAGCGATCTGCACTTTCATGGCGGCCGCACTCGAACGCATTCCCTGCTGCCGGGCAGTTCGGCCGTGGACCAGGGCAGCAGTTTCGGCGCCGCGGTCTTTGACCAACGGGGCGCGGATCGGCTGCTCGACGGCATCGACGTCGGGGACGCCGCCGACGTTCAAGTACAAGTGGACATCGGAGCGACGGAGTTCGGGACGTTCTACGTCAATATTTCGGAAGATCAACTGGACACGTCGAGCACGACTGACGGCGTGATTGATACCGATGCCGTGCTGCCAGGTCCGCAAGTTTCATTGCGGGCCGCCGCGCGTGAGCTAAGTGCATTGGCGGGTTGGGCCGGCACGGTCGCCGCATCCAGTCTGGAGCAGTTTCAAGGCGTGATCCGGTTTGAACCCGATATTGCGCAGGCAGAATTGAGCCGCGAAGGTCGCCACGAAGACGAGTCGCTGACGGGCGACCTGGACGTGTGGGGCAATTTGCGAGTCGTCGGGAACAACGTGGACCAGAACGACACCGCGACGCATATCTTTGGTGGTTGGATTGTGTTGCCCGAAGACAGCAACATGGATCCACCGACCGGCGAGCCCGATGGCTTGAACGATCGGCTGTTCCATGTCATGCCGAGTTCTCAGTTGACCATTGAACAGGTCATGATGGCCGGTTTTCTGAATCCCGATGACGGTGCTACTGATTCCGGCCGTGGAGGTGTGATTCTTAACGACGGCGGACAGTTGGTGTTGAACGGCGCGGGCATTGGATACCCGGAAGTCGCGGTCACGGAACGATGGACGGGGCATCAGATCGGTGAGAAACAAGGCGGCGCGATCTACTCCCGAGACGGTTCGGTGTCGTTGTTGGGCAGCCGCATCGAAGTCAGTCATTCTGAACAAGGCGGCGCGATTTTTTTGGATTCCGGACAGTTGCTCATCGATACGCAATCGGAGATCGCCGAGAACGTGGCTCTGTACGACGGCGGCGGAGTCTACGTTAACTCGGGTAGCCTGACCATCGACAGCGGCAGTCTGTTTCGAGAGAACGCCCAAGGTAAATTGGGTGGCAGCATCTACAACTCGGCCAACGGTGTCGTCAACATCTTGGGAGCTAGCAGCCTAGAGTCCAGTGGGTTTGCTTACGGTCCCATTCTGCCCGAGTTCTTAGACGACAAGGGCTCGGCGATCTACAACGCTGGCACACTGTATCTAGGCGAGCAAGTCACTATTCGCGATACGGTGGGCGATGCGAACGAAGCTGGAGCCGTGTTGTACAACAGCGGTGTGGCCATGATTGACGGTGTGGAAATCATGGACAACGTTGGCGGGTCGATCATCCACAACACCCCGCAGGCCCGCCTTTCCTTTTGGAACAGCAGCTTCCGAGACAACTTGGCCGGGGGCTACGGCTTGAACCACTATCTCGACGAAGGGGCGATCGTCAATGAAGACGGTTGGATGCGCATCGACAATGTGCGTTTCACCGGCAATGAAACAGGCGACGTTGCGGGCGGCCTGGTCCACAACAGCGGCATCAATGCGGATATCTTCATCAACAATTCGATCTTTGAACACAACACCACACGCCCGGGACCAATCGTCGCTAATCACTCGGGCGACCTGTCGTTGCATAGTTCCCAGTTTTTGACGAACTACAACAGCAACTTTGGAGTTTTCGCCACGGGTGCCTCGATCCGCAACCTGGGCGTGCATGAGTTTATCGGCGACGAATCGCTCAGCTTGGTGGAGTTGGTTGCGGCCGTCGATCCTGGACAAACAACCTTGTTGGTCAACGATGTGACGCCGCTGACGAACTTGCCGCTGCCGCTGAATGTACTGGTCGGCCGCGAGCGGATGCGCGTCACCGCCATCGACGATTTTCTGGACGCGCTGACGGTAGAACGTTCGGACGATGTGTCGCACGAGGTGTCTGTCGAAGTCATCACTTTCGTGGACTCGGCACAAGAATTCCTGGTTGTGGGTGACCCTGAGAAGTACGCTCAGTATAGTTTGCCCTTCGACATCGTGGTCAACAATGAAGTGATGACCGTCACCGACATCCAAGATGATGTGCTGACGGTCGTTCGTGGACGGAACGGTACGCGAGCCGTGGAGCACTACTATCCGTTCAGCGTATGGGCTTCGTCGGGCGGCATGCAACTGACCAACGTGGTCTTTGCGGACAATTATGATTTTGATATTGATCTCGATGGTCAAACGCCGACACCCACCGAGTCTATTCATAATTTTGTGCATCCACATGCACCGGCATTGCTGGTCGAAAGTACGACCTTCTTCAACAATGCCCGGCATCAGGCGGCGGATTCGGTTGTCGACGATGAGTTGCTCGAACAGGGGTTGGCCGCGGATATTCGCACGACTCGCGAGCTAGCGATCAACTATCGCGTTAATCAGTACACGCAAGATACGGACCCGGAGTGGGCAACGGCGGAGCGCGAGTCGATTGTCGGCGATGCCAACTGGATCGATGATACGGCCAGTCTCTATATCGAGAACACGGTTTTCTCGAATGGGCAGAGCCAGTTTCGAATGCACACGCCGGCAGTCTTGGGTAGCCTGCGATCCGGTGGCGGCAATTTTGTGGAAGCGGCTCAGGTGACGCAATTTGGAATCGAGGAGCCGCTGCAGCCCAATCAGACTCAGCTCACGGCATCCATTCCTTTTGGTGAGCTGCCACCGGTGCCGTTCTTGGCGCAAGTCGGCCACGTGTGGCGGAAGCAGTGGCAGCGCGAGTTGGTATTGGTCACGTCGGCGGCGCCCAGTTCCGAACTGTCGATAACGTCGGATCTAGTGTTCGAACGTGGCTACGGGGACACAACGGCACTGTTGCATCCAGTCGACGCGCAGTTTTCTTGGAGTCAAAACGGGTTTTGGCATCCAACCGACCGGATTGGATTCCCGTCCAATGAGGTGACGACCGTTGAGCGTGTCAACTTGACCATGCCCAGCGGTGTGAGCGCGAGCGACGTTCTGTTGACCGTCGATGATGCGAATCGTTTCCCGGCCGTTCCGTTCCCAGCCCGGCTGGTGTTTGCCGATGGTGTAGAGGCCGTCGAGGACATTCTTGTCACGGAGGTCAATGGTTACGAGCTGTCGATCGCTCGCGCGCAGAATGGAACGACGGCGATCGCCCATTCGCCGGAGGCGGCGCTAGAGTTTTACGATTACGTCGATGCTCGGCTGGATGCGCAGGTAGCTCGCCATGTGCCCGTTGGCGCTACGGATCCGGTCGTGATGCCTCTGCCGGGTAGCCCCTTGTTGGACGCCGGCGTCGATGACGCGTTTTTGGGTGGCTTCGCCACGTTGGATTCAAATCTGGCCGGCAGCAGCAGTTCGCACGCTTTGCAGGCGGACCTGCTCATGTCCGTCAATCCCGCCGGTTTCAGCGGCCAGTTGGTGGGTTACACGTTTGCCGATGATTCGTCGTTGGAACTGCTGGATGTCAGCTTTTTGCCACCAGTGCCCTTCGTGATGCACATTGGTGATGAATTGATGGACGTGTCGAGTGTCGACATCGAGACCAAGACACTGACGGTCCAGCGCGGAGCGTATGGCACGGTAGCCAACGACCATGAAGGAGAATCATCGGTCAGCTTTGGACTACCGATCTCCGATCAGCCCACCGATACGGTGTTCTTGGTGGACGACGTCAGTCACCTACCTGAGGCCCCATTCTTCCTGCTACATGGCCAGGAAATCTTGCAAGTTGATTCGGTCAACCCGGACAACAACGCAATCTCGACCACGCGGGCTGCCCTGAGCTCGATAGCGACTAGCCATCCGGTAGCTAGCCGATTTCGCGGAGGCTTCGACGAATTTGGTGCCGCTCAGATTAACTTCCACGCCCTTGGCCAGGTGCCGGTGCACATGGTGCCGGTGTATCAGTGGGCAACGCTCGAACGGGACCTGACCGAAACCGATACGACCATCACTTTTGAGACGTTGCCCGATTTTGCGGCCAGTGGCATGCTCGGCAGCGTGATCGAAATCGGAGACGAACGGTTGTTTGTCCAGGCGCTGCGGCGGCCCAGTCCATCCCGGGATTACTATGAGCTGACGGTCGTTCGAGGGTTCTACAATACCGATCCGGTGGCGGTTCCAGCGGATACGTCCGTTAAATTGGCCGGGTACGCCTATGGTGTCGCGCCCAGCGATCTGCCGTCGCAGCCGGTCGACTACTTGCGCGTCTACGATTCGGTATTGACGGTGACGGGCATTTCTACCGTGGCCGCATCGCCCATGGGAGTCTCCGATGCGAGCTACACAGACTACTCGATTTTTGAAATTGACGAGTCCAGACAATCCCAGCTGCAGCATCTAGTTGTTGCCAGATCTGAGGCCTCGGAGTCAGCCGCAAACGAAGCGCAACGTTCTTTTTCAGATACTGTACCCGCCGTCTATGGCGTCGCGGTAGAGAACAATACGGCCAGCACCATCGATGTGAACTTGACCGATACGTACAACTTGCCCGACGTGCCGTTTTTGATTCGCTTTGGTCAAGAACGCATGCTGGTCACTGCTGTCGATATGGAAACGCACAACGTAACAGTGTCTCGAGCCGTGCATGGAACCGTGCAGCAGGCCCACGCGTTGAACGCCGAGCCGGATCGCGGGACGTTAATGCGCATCGCCGCCAATTCGGTCTTGCCGGATGAGGTGCCTTTTGTGGCCCAGATTGGCAACGAAACCGTGTTGGTGCAGAGCATTGACGAAACTAACGATCTGTTGACCGTCTCGCGGGCTTTGCGAGGAGATTTGCCCTTTCCGCAGCGGGTGGGACAGTCTTTGATTTGGGGCCGCGAAGAGTTGTCGCCTGGGTACAACCATGCTTTGGTCACTCTGGCGGCCTACATCAGCAGCACGGCCACCGAGATCGTCGTCGCCAGCGATATTCTGCTGCCGGAACAGTTCTATCTGCGAATTCACGCGGAAGACATGTTAGCGGACGTGGTGACACGCAATTTGGACGGCACAACGACGCTATCGGTTCAACGCGGCATCTTGAATTCGACCGCAGCGGCGCATGTGAGCGATTCCAACGTGTTGCTGATTTCCGAGGTCAATCACGGGTTTCGCTTTATCGACAGTTCGGGAGATCAGCATGCCCGCATCGACTACGGCGCGCATGAAGCGGCCTTGTTCGTAGTCAATACGACGGCTGACTTGCCGGATCTCAACCCGGGCGACGGCATGGTGACCACTGCCACGACGGGCGCGATCAGTTTGCGGGCCGCGGTGATGGAAGCCAACGCGCTGGCCGGTTTTGGCATGGTGATCCTACCGTCGGGCAGCTACACCCTCGGCAGTGAAATCACGGTCAGTTCGACCGTAGAGATTATTGGCGATTCGGCCACGACCACGGATATCTCCGCCACGTCCACACGGGCCTTCCAAGTGACTACGGACGGCGCTCTCAAGCTGGCCAACTTGACCGTGAGTGGGCAGGAAACCGGCGACGGTGGAGCGATCTGGGTTGATGGAGGCCGGCTGGAACTGGCCACGGCGGTCATCAGCCATAGCACGGCGGTCAACGGTGGAGCGATCGCCAACGAGGATGGGACTATCCAGTTGTTGAACAGCACCTTGCACGACAATACCGCTAGTGGCGACGGAGGTGCCATTTACAGCGTCGGCGGTCAGCTCACCGTTCGAGGCAGCACGATTTCCGGAAACTTGGCCGGACAGTCGGGCGGCGCGTTATGGGCCGACAGCGACAGTGCGGCCGAGTTCCTTAGCAGCACGATCGCCGACAACGAAGCCGACGTCGTCGGCGGGTTGGACTCCGCGAGCACGAACAACAGGGTGGCCAATACACTGGTGGCCACGAATACCAATACTTGGTTCGAGCCAGCGGACGTCTCGGGTGTTTGGGGCTCAAGCGGTAGCAATCTCATCGGTGCGGTCCCGGACGCCCAACGCAGTTTGCAGCAGTTCGTGGACTCGGGGCAAACACAGATTCAGATCGACGCTCTACCAGCCGTGTTGCCCGAAGTGCCGTTTGAAATACGTGTCGATCAGGAAGTCATGCTGGTCACCGCGATGTCGGGTACGAACTGGACGGTTTCGCGCGGACAGCTGGACACGTCTGCCGACTCACACGCCGCGGGAGCCGGAGTCAGGCTAGATGGGTTTTGGCAAAGCCAGGACCAATCCGGTTCGGTTTTGTCGCCCTTGGATCCCAAGCTAACCGCGCTAACGTCTGTCTATGGTTTGCTGCCGGTGCACGGTTTGCAATCCGATAGTCCGGCCATCGACGCAGGCGACGGAAGTCAGCTGGGAGTTCAACAGACGCTGCAAGCTCGCGTGGTGAATCGCACGGAACTATCCGTTGATCAATGGGAGACCCTGCCTGAAGCACCCTTCCTGGTTATGACACCCTTCGAAATTCGCACCGTCGTGCAGGTGGTTGGCAGTCGGCTGACGCTCGACCGCCCCTTTCACCAGTTGAATGAACAGGGTCTGACCGGCACCCTGTCGGTCTTGGCCGATCAGCGCGGCGCACCTCGCGTCTTCCAAGCGGTTGTCGACGGAGGCGGCGATCCCGGCGGTGGAGGAGATCCTGGCGGAGGAGATCCCGGCGGCGGAGGCGGTCCCGGCGGAGGCCCTGGTGGCGGCGGTCCTCCTGGTGGTGGAGGCCCAGGCGGTGGCGGTGATCCTCCCGGTGGCGGCGGCGGTGGTCCCGGTGGCGGAGGCGGACCTGGCGGCGGTGGAGATCCCGGCGGAGGCGGTGATCCTGGCGGTGGAGGATCAGCGTCCGACCAAGATCTAGAAACGTATCTGAACGCGGTGGACATCGGTGCTTTTGAACTCGTCCCCGTCATCGATGTGTCCATTAGCAATTCGGTGCAAAGTGAGAGCTGGGTAGGCACGACGTACTCGTTCACTGTCGCGCGCTCCGGCTACGTGGATGGTCCGCTGGATGTGGACTACGTCGTCGAAGGCGTGGGCGAGCACCCAGCCGAAGCCAACGACTTCGATGGTGGGGTCATGCCCTTTGGCACC
>JANQOL010000018.1 GCA_028289675.1 Pirellulaceae bacterium | reverse complement strand
CTCCACGAGGCTCTGGACGCTGATTCGAGGTCTTACCTTCTCCACGTTGAGCACCAACTCGTAAGGCATCGCTGCGTACCGGTAGGCGAGCGTCCAAGTGGATTGACCGTCGTTTGCAGGAGTTTGACTGCCGGTGTCCATTTGCATCAGTCCCACCCGCGCTGACACTTCGGCCCTCAACGTCGGATCGATGCGAGCCAAAACGATTCCTTGCTGGCGACCGGTGCCCACCGCTCGGAACGCAGGGATGCCAACTTGCTCCGTAGCGGTGGAGTCGAAGAACTTTTCGAGTTCGACGCTGACCTGCTGCTTGCTCGTTGCCGGTTCGAACAGCTCGACAGCTATCTGCTGCTGCCCATCCCGCTCAGTCAAGATTTCCCACTTGCGAATGTTCGGGTCAAACACATTGACCACTTTGTGGTCAGCGGGCACGACGATGGTCAGTTGATTGAGTTCTGCACGACTAACGCTGTAGTCCAATGTGGCTCGAGTGCGCATGGCTCCTTCGGATAGGTACACCTCTTGCTTCGCCTGCACGGCGGTTAGTGCGGTCAGACCAGTTGCCCCTTCCGACTTGGGCGTCCAGCGAATGGCAACTTCAGGAGCTGTCCCCACGAAGGCGAGGAGTACCGTTTCCTGATCCGATTCGGACTTCTGCCTGCTAGGCGAAGGCGGCCGTTCGTCGGCCAGCGCCGCATTGGCATCCTCCTCTGTGGCCGCGATCATGGGCGAAATACTCACTTTGACTCCGGACTGCGGAATGCGAATCCGCCACCGATTGATCGGCGCCTGAGGTGCATCAAAAGCGACTTGGTTTTGACCCGGCGACTTAACAATGGCTCTGGAATACACCAGCTTCAATTCAATGGTCTGCGGAGCCTGGTCATCGTGAAAGAAAACCAACTGATAGCCGGCTCTTGTCTTGGTCAGCCGCGCTGGTTGGCCATCGATCTCGGCCAGTTGAATGGCCGAAGCGCCCAATCTCAACGGGACTCGGTTCCATCCTGGACGTAACAGTTCGATCGACAGGAGTGCTGTGACTTGTACGACGTCCTGGCGAACTACCGCCTCGTTGGAGATGCGCGTCACTACCGAATCTACCGGAGGATCATCAGGGGGCGGCGGTGCTTCGTCGCCGCGAGCTGCTCGCCAAAGTTGCTGAAACTGATCGTAGGGAAGAAAGACACCTCTACCTTGCTTCTCGAACACATCCTTCAGCTTGGAGAAAGGAATGTAGATCGTTTTTTCCCGCAGTTGATCGGATGCACTAGAACCTTCGTTTTTGCCTTGGGCCAGCGCTTGGT
Source organism: Pirellulaceae bacterium (assembly GCA_028289675.1). Lineage (GTDB taxonomy): Bacteria > Planctomycetota > Planctomycetia > Pirellulales > Pirellulaceae > Aureliella. Next base: position 11,852 of record JANQOL010000018.1, on the reverse strand, counting down.
GGTGGCCGCCGTCAATGCACGAGGATCCCAATGCCGCCAAGATCCACAACAGAAAGCACTTGGAACAAATCGGAAGCCAAACGGAGCGGATCTTCATCAGCAACCCCTCGAGATAAGTCAGAAAGAGAATGTGGCGCACAACATTCCACGTGCGCAAACGACGTCAGGCTCTTTATGTGCGAGCCCAGCGATCTTTATGTGCGAACCCGGCGAGTCGTTGGCTCGAACCGTTCGGGCGAATGGTTGCCTGAGTACGATCGGAAGCCGTCCACATCAACAGGTAACTGCTCTAGTAGACGAAGATTTGAATCGCGCAGTTTCCGATTCAGTCCGGTTTTACAAACATTTTGCGCTCGCCCGAGCTGACACCAGGACTGACACATGTGCGGTGGCCATGGAGTGAAATGCAAGGCCAGCGCAAATCTAGAGACACATCTTCCGTCCCAGGAACTAGCGGACTTCCAGCATCCGTTCCAAGGCGGTGATGGAGTAGGCCGCGGTTTCCGGATCGACTTCGATGCGGTTTACGACGTCCCCAGCCAACAGATTTTCGCACGCCCAGGCCAAATGGGCCAAGTCAATGCGATACATGGTGGCGCACATGCACACCACCGGGGATAAGAAATGGATCTCTTGTTCCGGATGCTCTTGCTTGATGCGATTCACCAAGTGCAATTCCGTACCGATGGCCCATTTTGTTCCTGGAGGCGAATTCTCGACGGTCCGCAGAATTGCGCTGGTCGACCCTGAGACGTCGGCGATGTCGTTCACCTCTTGAGGGCATTCTGGGTGGACCAAAATCTTGATTCCCGGATGCTTTTCGCGGAATTGGTGGACGTGCTCTGGCCGAAACATCTGATGGACGCTGCAATGCCCTTTCCACAACACCACCTTGCTTTGCTCGATGGCCTCTTCGGTATTGCCGCCTAGATCGTCGGCGTACGGATCCCAAACGGGCATGTGTTCGTTAGTGATATCCATCGTTAGCGCGGTGTTGCGCCCCAGATGCTGATCGGGAAAGAAAAAGACGCGATTGCCTCGGTCAAAGGCCCATTCCAGCACGGCGGCTGCGTTGCTGCTGGTGCACACGATGCCACCGTGCTTGCCACAGAAAGCCTTTAGACTGGCTGCGGAGTTGATGTACGTGACGGGAATCAGTTGCTGGGTATCGATAATCTCCCCTAACTGATCCCAAGCATCTTCGACTTGGCGAATCGCAGCCATATCCGCCATCGAACAGCCGGCCGCCATATCCGGCAGAATCACTTGGACACGCCGACCCTCGCGCTCCTCCAATTTCTCTGGCCGATTGGCCAAAATGTCCGCGGTTTCGGCCATGAAATGCACACCGCAAAAGATGATGGTCCTGCAATTCGTGCTGGCGGCCGCCAGCTGGCTCAATTGATAGCTGTCACCGCGCAAATCCGCGTGCTCGATGACCTCGTCCTGTTGGTAGTGGTGGCCCAAGATCAACAGACGGTCGCCAAGTTCTTTACGGGCCGCAGAGATGCGTGCAGACAGTTCCTCGTTGCTCAGCGGTTTGTAACCCGCCAACGGCAGCTTTCCCGGTGAGGAGGGCAGGATAGGTGCGATAGCCATCGTCAACTTTCAAATGATCTACTTTTCGGCGGCGGCATGGAAAGCACAGAAACTCTTCCTGCATCAAACCGCAGGGTGTGCCTCTCGAAGCCACAGGGTCCGGCCCTGGCCTCGTTCGCCATGCGCCGGTTTGACAGCATTATTGCAGTCTGACGACCAAAGACAATTGAGGCTCAAAACCGCCCGCCGTCTCGTCCCCCAGACTTTGGTGAATGCGAAACGCACGCGCCCTCGCTCTGTGCAGATAACTGTTGGCTTGGGGCCATAAGTGGCGCTATCCAGCTGGCGCCATCCAGGTGACGTTGGCGAGATAAGGAGTTTATCAAGTTCACTGCGGCCGGACGACGATAAAGGCATGGATACGCCCCGCAACTGCGCCAGATTTCGGAAGTTCCCGCAGTGAACACGTTGATCCAAGTGCGAGTCGCACGGACATATGGCTTGCAGTAGCCATGAAACGACTAAAACTGCATCCGACAACCGCTCTAACCACCTGCTGCGGAACCAGGATATGACCAAGACGTTGCACAAAGACTACTGTGAAAGCGTGCTGCGCGTCGAAATCCCAGTCGTCGTGACACTGGCCCACAAGCATATGCAGATTGATCAAGTGCTGCGGCTGGTTCCCGGCGCCATGATTCAATTTGACAAGCCGTGCGACAGTCCAATGACTATCGAAGTCGGTGACCAGCCGATCGCCACCGGTGAAATCGTCAAGACCGGTGACAAGTTTGGAATCCGTATCAACGACATTCTGCAACCCAAAGAACAGTTCATTCCGGTCAATGGTGGGGCGTCATCCATTTCCTGACGTGCGGCATGATGTGGCCAGCAGCTAAACAGCATGCGCCGAGTCGCCAGCCGCATGATCTTGCATACCACTCGATAGACTTGACCGTGGGATTTGATCAGGCAAGTCCAATTAGTGCGAGTTGCACGGACAACTGGCCTGCGTCATCAACGCATCGGTTGCTCATTCCGTCGAAAACAGGCCACGTCAAAAGCAAAAATGCTCTAGGCGGCGTTTCGGCTGACGGACGGTTGCAGTAGTTGGCAGATGCGTTCGAATTCGTCGGGATTGGCGAAGCTAATGGTAATCTTGCCACGACCATTGGCGTTTTGACGAATCTCCGTCTTGGTTCCCAACGACAGTCTTAGCTGCTGTTCCAACGCCGCGATTTGCGGCGACGTTCGCTTGCGCGTTGACCGGCCGGCAGGTACACGAGCCACTCCGTCTTCGGTGTCCAGTTGCCCGGACACGCGGCGCTCGGTCTCGCGAACGTTCCAACCTTCGGATTGAATCCGGCGAGCGAAGTCCAGCTGTTGATCTTCGTCCCCCAACGGCAACAGAGCTCGAGCGTGGCCGGCAGTTAGCCGTTCGCTTTGAATCGACTGCTGAATCTCTTCGGGCAACTCCAGCAGCCGCATCAGGTTAGCGATCGTGCTGCGGTCGATCTTCAGCCGCTTGGCCAAACCATCTTGCGTGCACTGGTGTTCGTCAATGTAGCGGCGGAACGAAAGTGCCTTTTCGATCGCGTCTAAGTCCTTGCGCTGCAGGTTTTCGACGATCGCCAATTCGGCAACCAATCGATCATCGGCCTCCCGAACTTCGGCACGGATGGTCGTCAGTCCCGCATGGATCGTGGCTCTCAGTCGCCGCTCGCCGCTGATCAGTTGGTACCGCTGGCCGACTTGCCTGACCAGTATCGGCTGCAGCTGTTCGTGCTCGCGAATGCTCTGCGCGAGTGACTCAATTTCTTCTTCATTGAACTTGCGGCGTGGCTGGAACGGATTGTTGTCAATCTCATAGACACTCAAGTGCAACGTCGGGGACACTTGTGGTGAGGGAGTTGCAGTGGTTTCGGGTACCGCAGGTTGGCCGGGCGCCGCCGAGGCTTCCTCATCGCGGTTCAGCGGAACTTTGCGCACGGCATGACTTGTCCCCTGCGCGGCCGACGTTGGGCCGGTGGCGGGGGTGGCTGGAGGCTCGCTACCAGCTGTGGAAGATGGTGGGGACGCGGGCGTTTCGCCGTCCAAGGGACTACCCAGCAACGCGGCTAAACCTTTGCCGAGACGTCGATCTTTAGTCACGTTCCAGTACCTCCATGCACAGTTCTAAATAGGCTCGGCTGCCTCGGGACCGGGGTGCGTAATCCATCACGCTAGTTCCGTGGCTGGGTGCTTCCGAAACTGACACGTCTCGCGGAATCACGGTGTCGAACACGATGTCGCCAAAGAATTCGCGCACTTCACCGTCGACTTCGCCAGTCAGTTCCAGGCTGGGATCATACATGGTCAGCAGGATTCCCCCAAAGGTCAATCTGCCGTCACCATCCTGCATCACGCGTCGAATGACATGGATCATCTGCGTCAGGCCCTCCATGGCGTAGTACTCGCACTGGATGGGCATCAGGACCTCAGTGCTAGCACTCAATGCCGCTTGCGTCAGCTGTCCTAGAGACGGTGGACAATCGATCAGGACATAGTCGTAGGCCGCCATGCCAGCGTCCAGGTTTTGGCGCAGCAGAGCCGAGTCCCGATCCGGGCCGCGCTCCAAGCGATCTACGTCCACAAAGCTCCGGCTGCCGGGGAGCAACTGCAGTTCGTCCCAGTGGGTCGACTGGACACTATCTTTCAGTGGCGTTTCTAGAAGCAGTGGGTGGTCGGCCGCAGGATGTAGTCCAATTCCGCTGGTGGCGTTGCATTGAGGATCCAAGTCCACGAGCAGCGTCCGCTGATCAGCCTTGGAAAGTCCCACGGCCAAGTTGACGGCCGTTGTGGTCTTGCCGACTCCTCCCTTTTGATTCGCGATGCAGATAATACGGGCCATGCCCGATTCTGGCGAAATTGCGCCCTCGCGCGAATGTCAATCTCACCGCAGGCGGAGTGTCGTCAACAATCTCCGGTGTATTGCTAGCGTTTCAGAACAGCTCAACGCGACTGCAAGTACTGGAGCCATTGCCGATGTTGCGGTGTGTTCACAAAACTGGCGTATTCCGGGATCTGAGACAAATCCTCCCATTCCATCGCAAATTCGCGGTCGAGCAGCTTCAGCTCTTCGACAACTTGGTCATAGTCACCTTGATTCAAGGCCACGGAAACGCGTAGCCAATAGGAATCTGGCAAGGTCGGATCCTCGGCAATGGATTGCTCGGCGAACCGCAATGCTTCCGGGTAGTTGCCTTGGGCCAACGCCAAATTACCGCGATAGGTGTCCAAGTACGGATCACCGCCCACGACATTTTCCACCGACTCAATGGCTTCTAAGCACTCGGAGAACTCCTCGCGAAGAAAGTGCCAATCAATGGACAGCATGTCCACCGCGGGATCTTGCGGGAAGCGATGTCTGAAATCGTCGATTGCCTGGGCGTACAGAGCCTCGTCCAAATTGGAGGCGGCGTGGATCCTCAGCAGCATCAAAACTTTGTTCTGCCGAAGCGACTCAGGCAACGAGTTGTAGATCGAAATGGCCGAGGCCGGTTGGGTGCGAACTTGCTGGGACAACGCTTGGAACTTGTCCAGGTGTTTGACGAGATCGGATTCGTCCGGCGACAGTCGTTGCAGCAGCGAGCGATTTTGCCCGGCCGCTGCCATGATGTAGAGTCGCCGCATGGTTTGGCTAAAGAGCTCGCCGGTCGCGACGATGTACAGATCGGCGGCTCGCGGGCGGCCATCCGGTCCTCTGTAAAACACCACGTCGTGATAATTCAGGCCGCTCTCGTCGGAGACGAGCCGAATCCAAACGCGAGTTTCATTGCCCACTCGGTGGGCTCGCAAAATACGGTAGGTGGCCCCCGGTCCGGCCGCCGTCATGATCTGCTGTTCAAAGGCACCAGTCTTAGCTCGATTGACGAACCCACGAATGAATCCTTTTCGGAAACTATCTGACGCCTTCACATTTTCGGTCGATCGCCGCGCCAGTTCGTCGTAGTCAATCAGCCCGCGAGCGCCTTCTAAATCGCCCGCCTCGATGGCCTCGGCAAACCGCCTGGCTGCGGCCAAGCACTCTGCTTCGCTCAAGTTGTCTACCTGCGCAGCAACCGTGCCCACGTCCTGCGATTGCACCTCCGGCCCGATAGGTCCGACCTGCCGCTCGGCTGCGTTGGCTTGGATCTCTTCTGCTTGCCGACCGGCGACAAAGTAGGCCAGTAGCGCTACCATGCAGAGACCTGCGACGCCTACGCCAGCTACGACTAAGCCGATGATCCAGCCCTTGCCAGCGCCCGAGGGTTTCGGCTTCTGCGCGGAATACTGACTCATTCCCGGCGCTCCGTTGCCATAGGGATTCGACGGAGGTGGCAGGTCGTCCAGGGGCGAATTTGCCGGGCCCGTCAGCGGGCTGGCCGGTGGCGACGCAGCCGCACCCGGCGACACCGGCTTGGCGACCACTTGACCAGGTGCCGCGCCCAGCTCAGGTACTTGAATAATCTCCTGGCAACTCGGGCAGCGCACCGCTTTGCCGCTGTGCTGCGGCGTGACCTTGAGTTTGGTACCGCAATGGCAAGTCAACAGGTGGGACATGGTCTGTTCCTGGGGGCAACGGCAAGAAACACGTTCGGCTTAGCGTCTTTCGGCGGTGACGCCAGGCCAATCGTCGGTACGAAATGGCGTTAACGGAAGTCCTCGGTCATCGAACATATTGCACACTGGATTGTCTGCCCAGGCATACCGGACGGCCACCGGTTTCGGCACCTCGGGGCTGCTTACTTCAATTCGTTGGTCCGCCAGAATTTTCGCCGTCGCCCACACAAACTTGCGGTCTTCGCCGGCGATGGCAAATCCACGGGGTTGCGGAACGTCAAAGGGTCTCCAGCCGCCGTTGATATGTTCGAACTTCAAAAGCACTTTGCCATCTTGGAGTTCCATCGACGAGTACGTCGGACTGCGATAGGCAATGTCCACCCCATACTGTTTCGCCAGTGCCCATCGAGCCAGCCGCTGACCCACGGCCAGTTTGTTTCTCGGGTGAATGTCCTTGCCTTCGCCGACGTCAACAATGACGGCTTGGCCCGTGTTAGGCAGCCGCGACATGGCCATCGTCTGCGCCTCGCGCAACTCGGCCCAATCACTTTCAGCAGGCTCCGGTTTCTCATTCCGGAAGTCGGCCAGTTGCACCCAGTAGAATGGAAAGTCACCTTGCTGCCATTCCTGACGCCAAGCTTCAATCATCATGGGAAACAAATCTCGATACTGGTACGCGCGTGATGCGTTCGATTCTCCCTGGTACCAGATGGCTCCCCGAATGCCGTAACCCAAATGCGACTTCAGGACTCCGTTGTAGATGTTTCCGGGCCGCTGGTTGCCGAACATCTGCTTTTGCAAGGCCGCGAATCGCTTTTTCGCTTGCTCGGACGACCGGTCCTGACTCTGCTTGGCCTCTGCGTACTGTTGCTCGGTCGACTCCCAACGGGCCATGGTCGGACGATAGTCCGCGTTGGCTTCTAGCAGCTGGCGATCAATCCACGCGTCGGCCGCCGAGCCACCCCACGCGTTATTGATCAGGCCAATGGGAACATCAATGGTGTGGTACAGCTGACGACCGAAAAAGTAGCCTACACCGGAGAATTCGCCCACGGTCTCGGGGCTGCACACCATCCACTGGGCGTCCTCATGGCTCCAAACCGGTTCTTGACTGCCTACGTTTGGATAATTGATCATCCGAATTTCAGGGTAGTTGGCGGCGGCCTGCACCAGGTCTGCGTCATTGACCTTGCTGCGGTCTCGCGACACGCGCCATTCCATGTTCGACTGCCCCGAACAGATCCATACCTCGCCGACCAACACGTCGGAAATGACGATTTCATTCGAAGCTTGAATGCGCAATTCGTACGGTCCGCCAGCGGCGACTTCGGGCAGCATTCCACTCCAATTTCCCTGTTCGTCGGCCGTGGCTTGAAAGGAGCTTTCGCCCAGCGTTACGGTGACTTGTTCGCCAGCTGCCGCCTTGCCCCAAATCTTGTTGGCTTGCTGCTGTTGCAGCACCATGTGGTTGCCAAAGATGTTAGGCAACGTGACTTCAGCCTGGCAGACGGCTGGCCAAGCAGCCAAAGTGCAAGCGCAGATGACAATTCTTCGAAGGTTGAAAAGCATGGTGACACCTAGTTCCTTGATCGTGACGGGAATAGACGGAGAGGTTCCAGCATTGGACGGGGAGGTTGGCCGCGCAGTTGGTTTGAATGCACGGTCGGTTGGATACACGGTGGGCTGAGCGCCCGCCGCCGGTTTACCACGATGGTAGCAGATCCGATGACGGCAGAGTGGAGCATCAGCCGTAGAACATGGCGGCAACCGATTTGATGCGGCTGATTCAAATCGAGTAGCGCGATTGGGCTGGAGCTATTTGGGGCGCTGGGCGGCAGCTATGCCGGCTCGAGCTATTTGGGGCACAAGCTATCCCAATTCGCATGCGCGAGCTGGTGGGGCTAGCGAAATCGACGCCGACCAGCTGGCGAAGTGATCTCAGGATCACAACGCCGGGCTCAGAATCCGGGTTCAAACACCCGTGAAAAGTCCGCGTTCGCTGAGAGAACGCGTCCGTTGCCGGGGGACTAATCTCGTTTTTCACTGCGTTTTCGGTAGTCCACGACTTCCGTCGCCAACCCGCAGTACTGCATCAATCGGATCGTCATAAACGTGAGATCTACCTCCCACCACTTGTGGCCATGCTTGGCCATCCGTGGGTGAGCATGATGATTGTTGTGCCAACCTTCACCATACGTAATCAGTGCCACCCACCAATTGTTGCGGCTGTCATCTCGCGTTTCGTAGTTGCGATAGCCCCACATGTGGCTCGCCGAGTTGACCAACCAAGTGGAATGCAACACAAACACCATGCGAACACCGACGCCCCAGACCAACCAAGACCAGGCCACCGGCCAGCCACCGTAAAAATAGCCGGCGGTCATAATGAGGGCCGACACGGCTACATTCAGCGGAATGAACGCGTAGTCCAGCGAACGGATGAATTTGTCGCGGTAGAGGTCGGCAGACCATTTGCGGAAATACTCGCTTTGATCCCGTCCCCCGACCCGATAGGCCAACCAAAACACATGGCTCCACCAACCACCATCTCGAGGTGAATGTGGGTCGCCTTCCTGGTCGCTGCGCGCGTGATGCAGACGGTGGTTGGCCACCCACATCATAGGCGGCCCCTCACCGGCCAAGCAGCCGATCGCCGCAATCAATCGCTTACACCACTTGGGGGTAGCGAAGCTGCCGTGGGTCAGCAGACGGTGATAGCCCAAGCAAATTCCAATGCCGCCGCACAGCCAGTGCAGCGCAAATACTAAAATCAAACCCGACCAAGTGAACGTCCAAGGTGCGGCAATGGCACCAACGTGGATCATCATCAGCCAGACTGCAGCGGCCCAGTTAACGTTATTCACCCGAGCGACGTTGGGTCGGCCGGATTGCCATTTGAGAGTGTTCGAAGCTTCGGTTGGAGTGCCGCCATTGAGCAGCTGAGAAACATCTTGTTCATTCGCCGGTTGAACGGTAGGTCCGGCGGCTTGGCGGTAGTGACGTCGTGTGGAACGGCGGCTTTTCTTGGTCGTCATAACGCTCTTTGAAACAGTGTTGGTTGCGCAAAGCAGTCGACGACCTCGTCAATAGTTTTCGCAACGAGTTTGTCCATCCATGCCAGCACGACCTGCTGCCTCCAGGACAAAGTTGGTCTTATTGTTGACGTTTGCCAACACCTCGTCCACCCGGAATTACCCCTCTACGGGGTCTCTGGCACTTTTTCCACCCTGGCGGCCATCCGCGTCCCAAGGCGCGGCTTGAGGCAAAATTCGCCAACAAAATCGTCAGATTGTGGGACACGACTCGCCAGCACCGGACGCCGCTAAACCTCACCTAACCGCTAAAGTTGACGCTGCCAGACGTCCTAGGCGCGCCTTGCGTCGAGAAAAACAGCTTGGCAGTTCGTCGTCGCCGGCCGTATCTGCCGAATAATCCCTATATTCCGAACCGTTTCGCGTTATCGAAATGCCCACCAATAGCCCGTGTCAACGGACCATGCCCCAGGGGTGTGGTTCAATTGCTCCCTAAGGTCTATTCGCCATTCCCACTGCATTCTTGAGAAATCAACCCGCGCAGGTTTGGCTAGCCCTCTCGGTGGCTTTCGTGTGGGCCTGCGCAGGCTGCTCACGTGGCTTTCATTATCGCCGAGCGGATCGAGACGCTTACCGCAATGTGTTCCTGGCTGGATCGGGACCGACTTGGCAAGTTCCTCCCGAATTCAAAATCGCACCGGACCCTCGATCCAGATTCCACGATCCAACATGCGTGCTCGATCCATCCTTGCCGATTCCAGCTCCTCAGTTGTATCGCTACGAATTTCCATTGTTGGCGACTCCCGAACCGCCAGCCAGGAAACTAGCTTCGGACCCGTCTTCGGAAACCGGCCAGCCCGAGACGATTCCTCCGCCTGCAGAAGAAGACGGCGGCGAACCACCCGGAGATGCGGACAATCCACCGGCCCTGGAGTTAGTGCCTGCCAAACCGATTTCGACGCGCGTGCGTTCGCTGCCTGGTCCTGTTCTCGAGCCCTCGAACCATGAATCGACCGGCGGCGGCCATACAGCCGCTGACCAAGCGGTCGTGCTGGTGGCAGGCGTCCGCCCGACACCGTTGGTTCCCGCGACCCCACTGCTGACTACCAGTCTGGATGACTCCGAAAACGCGGAGGAGTTACCCCAGGATGACAACGATGCATCCACGGACCCGCTCGAAGATTTCGGGTCGGAATTCGTCATTCGCATTCCACCTGTTCCCGTCTCGGCTTGGAACTCGCTGCCCCCGGATTGCGTGCGACGCATGCTGGAATTCCAATCCGTGCGCGAAGAATATGAGCGCAGTTTTGGCCGGCCAGTCACCGAGGAGCAGTTGGATCCGGCTCGGCGCGTCAGTCTCGAGAACATCCTGGAAATCGCACTCATCAATAGTCGCGATTTTCAAACGCGCAAGGAGTTCTTGTATCGCGAAGCTCTCCGACTGTCACTGCAACAATTTGATTTCGATCTCAAATTCGTGCGGACCGGCAACGGTAGCAACCTGGCGTACCGACACAATCGCGACGGCGGCGTCGAAGTTAACACGCTCGGCGTGCCCTCGGGATTCGGACTGACCAAGTCGTTGTACTCCGCTGGCGAATTGGTGGCCCGGTTCTCAAACGACGTTGTGCTGACGTTTAACGGCAGTAGCGGCTATTCGCCCAGCATCGGCAGCGAGATGTTGTTTCAACTGACGCAGCCCCTGATTCAACGTGACATCCAGTTTGAACCGTTGACACAAGCGGAACGCAACGTGGTTTACGCCGCCCGAGACTACGTCCAATTTCGAAAACAGTTGTTTCGAGACTTGGCCAACGACTACTACAACTTGCTGCTCACGTACCGCAACATCGCTATCAATACGCAGGACTACTTTAGCAATCTGGGCGGCTTCAATCGTTCGGCGGCCAACTACAGGGCCGACCGCATTCCGCGTTTTCAAGTCGATCAGTTCGAGCAGAACGTACTAAGCAGTCGTGGTCGATTGATTGGTAGTTGCAACTCGTTGGAACAGGCGCTCGACCGGCTGAAGTTGGAAATTGGTTTGCCGCCGGAAATGCCACTGAACGTGGACCTCAGTGAGCTGGAGAATCTCACGCTGTCCGACGAAGCCACCGTGATCGGTGAGCAAATCCGTCGCGCCCGCACGTACGCGCAGCAACAGGTGGACAACACCGACAGCGCTGTTGCCGTTTCCGCGTCCGCTGAACTGGCGCGGCGGCTGCTCAGTCTGCTCGAGAACCGTCAGCGTCGTGGCCAGGTCGAAGAAGACGAGATTAGCGAAGTCAGTACCCTGGTCGCCCTGTTGGAAGCGGAAGACAAGCGTTTGGAGGCACGCACCAACGCCCGCGTGTTGGAAAACGACAGTGATCGCGCCGCTGAAGCACTGCCCGCCCAGATATTTCTAAGAACCCAAGCTGTTGTGGAGTCGACACTGGAGGCCATTCAAAGCGAATTGCGGTTGTTGAGTTTGACGCCCGAGTCCACCGTCGACACCAAATCCTACACCGAGCAATGGCGGCTGCTGGTCCAGGCGTATCGGGACGTTGCCCAGCAACAGCAGGACATGTCCTACGCGGAGCAGTCCCAGCAGCTGCCCAAGTTGATTACCCAGGCGCGTCAGGTTTTGCAGAGAACTCAGGCCTTGGAACAATCGCTGGTTCAAAGTTTGGCCAAGCTGGGCTTGGAATTGCAGGAATC
>JANQOL010000006.1 GCA_028289675.1 Pirellulaceae bacterium | reverse complement strand
TTTCCGATTCGGGCGTCACGAACACGCGGCGCGGCGCGATGCACGTACAACCACCGTTCAGCCGCAGAGCATACGCGATCGATTGCGCAACCCGCGTCAGGTCACTCTGCGGCAAGACAAACACTGCGTCGCAGCCACTCAGTTCCATCGTGGCTGGCGTCACGGCATCCGCCAAGGTGCCCAACACTTGTTGGCCTGTGGACACGGATCCCGTCAACACAACTTTGTCGACTCCCAGCTGAGTTGCTTGTTGGCCCGCTTCGACCGAGTCGTCAAGAATCTGGCAGATGTCCGCGGGAATCCCCGACCGCTGGAGGCAGTTGGCGAAATGGTGCATGATCGCCGCGCTGCCGGTGGCGGGCTTCACCAGCACGGCGTTCCCCGCCGCCAGCGCTTGAATGACCTGGACACCGGGAATGAACAGCGGATAGTTGGCCGGAGCCAGAACCAGCACGACGCCCCACGGTTCGCGGATCAGTTCGACGCCGATGCGGCCCATCCACCAAGCAGCTTGCCAAGCGGATTGGGTTTGTGGCGCCAGCAACCGTCGGCCCACTTGCGCGGTAAAGCGGCAGGCATCCGCTAAAGGCAGGACCTCGGACGCCAACTTTTCAGCGGCGCTGGAATTGGGACGCTCGATCAATGCCAACAGCGAATCGGGATCGACCGCGAGCTCCGACGCCACGCGCGCAATGGCTCGCAGGCGTCGCCGCAGTACCACGGAATTCCAATCGGCCTGCGCTTGGCGGGCCGCCACCAGGGCGTTGCTGAGTGTCTCCGCCATGTTGGCAAGCTCCGTTGGTGCTAATGCTCCCACCCCACCCGTTTGGAAGCGTCAATCTTGATCTCCGGCCGCTTATCCTCCATCTCGGATCAAGGACTTCCAGACCGGATCAAGGAAAGACGGTGCGGTCGCGATTATCAGCCAGTTTCCAGCAATTTTGAAGTGTGGTAGGCGATGCCAAACGACGGCAACAGGTCCCGAGCTCAGAACGCCAGAATTCAACTCGTATTCCAGCCGCAGATGTGCCATATTTCAGGTTGCCGTCCAGCGATTTTTGCCGGTTCAGCTGCCCAACTGTCCGGCGCGATCGTCGCGGACGAGCTGATGAAGCTCGAGACTCGGTTGTCGTTGCATCGGCGGGGTCCAGCAACAGAAGTTTGTCACCGGCAACTGAACTGTGGAGCCATAGAATCGTTCGCAATCCAGTCGAACGATGTCCACCCCGGAAACGCCGCTTGCCCCCACTCAAAAGTGGCGGTCGCCGAAACTGGACTCCCGCAGTAATTCCCGTAGAGTGGGCGGGGATGAACTAAAATGAACGAGCTCAGCTGAGTATGGATTTTTCGCACAGTTTGCAGCTCGATTGGCCAGGGGCGTACTGGGTTTTTGAGAAAACGAACCGCACCTTCGTTCTTAAGTGCCAACTCGCGCAGTTTTTACTTTTGATGTGACCTGTTTTCAACGCCATGCGCAACCACCAGCGTTGATAACGCAGGCCATATGTCCGTGCGACTCGCACTAGCCGCCAAGCCGATCGTCTGAGCACGAGTGACGTTATGACCTCTCCGTCCGAACCGCCCAACGGCAAAAGGCAACCGCCAGAATCCGCTGAACTGACGCGATTTTCTGCCGACGATGGTGGTGAGGACGACGACGAATTTGAGTTGTCGGACGGCCCACAGACCGACGAGGCCAATTTGGTCGGCATTTTGGGTGAGTATTTGTTGTTGGAACCGATCGGTTCTGGTGGGATGGGGCAGGTGTTCCGCGCCGAACATCGGACGATGAATCGCGAAGTGGCGGTCAAAGTGCTGAGCCGCAAGATCGCTGGCAGACAAGATTTACTAGAACAGTTCTTTTCTGAAATTCGCGCAGTCGCCAAATTGATGCACCCCAACATCGTCACGGCTTTTGACGCCGGCAGTGTGGGTGACACGCATTATCTGGTGATGGAGTTGGTCCACGGCGAAGTGCTATCCGCGCGGGTCCGGCGCGATGGACCTCTATCTGCGGCCGATGCGGTTAACATCCTGGATCAGGCAGCTCAAGCACTGAACTATGCGCACAGCGTCGGCATCATTCACCGTGACATTAAGCCCAGCAATATGATGATCACGCCGGAGGGCGTGCTAAAAATTCTGGATTTTGGTCTGGCTCAACTGGGCGCTAAAGAGCCCGCCGATCAGCTCCAAAACATGTTCATGGGCACGCCGGAATACATGTCACCGGAGCAGATCGAAAACCCAGATGAAGTTGACGGTCGTTGCGATCTATACAGCTTGGGAGCTTCGCTCTACTTCTTGCTGACTGGCCAAGCCATGTTTTCCGGCGAACAGATGCAAGTCGCTCGAGCGCAGATCCGGCAAAAACCCACACCTCTATTCGTCGCTCGTAACGATGTCGATTTGCGGCTGGATGCTGTGTTCCAGAAATTGGTGGCCAAGGATCCTGCCGATCGTTATGCCTCTGGAAAACAGCTGATGGACAATTTGGCGACACTGAACCTGACGTCCCAGTCGGCGACCGGTAGCACGTTCGCCAAAGGAGGTTATCGTTTGGGCAGCGACTCGCCCACTAGCGTGGCCTTCGACAAATCAACCTTGGCCAAGAAGTCTCAGATTCTGGCCATCGACTTGGGCATGCTCGCATCCACCGTAGCCCGCTACGACGACGATCTGGGGCCACAGGTCATTTCACAGGGTGAAGGCAATTCCCAGCACATGCGGAACATGCTGTGGAGTTCCGGCGAGCAAATCAAAATCGGCGCCGAAGCGGTTGCCATGCGGCAGACGGATCCGGAGAACGTGTTTCACAGCGTGCAAAGACGGCTCGGTGCCAGCCTGGTATCCAAGCCTTTCGGAGGCAAAGTCGTGCCGCCGGAGGTCATGTTGGCTGCGGTCTTGCGTCAATTGGTGCACAATTCGGCCTCGGCATCCGAGAATAGCTCTTCAGCCATCGTGACCGTGCCCAGTTGTTACGATCAGATGCATCGCCGTGCCATTCGTAATGCTTGTCAGATTGCCGGCATTGAGCTGGTGCAGCTACTGGACAAGCCACTAGCGGCTGCCCTCGGCTGGCTGGACGTCAATTTTCGTTTGGCCAACGCGACCGCTCAGTCCAATGTGGCCGATTCCAAGTTGCTGATGGTGCACGTTGGTGGTTCGGGGCTGGAAGCGTCAGTGATGCACGTTCACGGGCTAACCGTTACGCAGCTGGGTGTGGGCGGACACTGGAAGCTGGGTTCCCAGCGATGGCAGCACTTACTGACAGAGTACTTTGCCACGGTACTGAAGGAAAAAACGGGCCAGTCCATTCGAGACGATGTCGCCGGAGCCACGCGTTTACAGCGCACGGTTGAATTGGCCATGGACCGGCTGACGCGGACCAGCAAAGTAGAGTTGCGGTTCGACTGGCGCGATACTTCCGTCCAACAGACCATCACGCAAGAAGGGATGGTCAAGATTGCTCCCGACCTGACCCTCTCTATCCAACAAGCGGTCGCGCTCGCGTGCGAAACTGCCAAAGTCGACTTGAGCGACATCGACTACCTGCTCCTGGCCGGCTCCATGCTGCAAATGAAGCCCGTGCGCCGCATCGTCCAGTCCATGATCCCACACGATCTGAAGTACACGCTACTGGAGAAGGCCGACTTTGCTCGGGGTGCGGCCATCCAAGCCAACCACGCCAGCACGCTGTCCTCCAACACGGCGCAGACCTTGCGCGCGATTGGCAGCTCGGCATACGATATTGCTTTGCTGGCGGAAACCGGCGAGGGTAAATCCAAATCTCGCGTTTTGATGTCCAAGGCGACCACGGTGCCGACGTCCGTCGCGCGAACCATTCGTCCTCAAGTTCTGGCTGGCAAGCTTGGGTTTCCCAAGTTGCAACTAATCGAGAGTTCGAACATCGGTAACAACAACTGGCTGCGTCTGGGATCAGCCAATCCCGAACAGATCTTTCCTGAGCGCCCCAAGGATGACCCGCTGCAATTGCGCTTGGAAGTGGACGAAAGCGGCATCTTGGAGACCAGCTTACTTTGGCCGGCCGGCAATCGGCAGCGGGCCGTACCAGCCAGCTCAGACCCGGAGCTGACCCCCAGTGACATCCAGTCTTGGACCGAATGGCTGGAGACTATCATGCTCTGTTCCGAGTCGTAGGCGACGCGTCAACGGACAACTTCGGCTCTGACGCCTTGGGCCAACCCAGGACTTCCGGTAAGCTACGTCCAAAACGCAGTCGAGCGGTTGGCCGCCGCTGCGAATGTCGCACTCTGGGTTGCAATTCCTTCGAGGTTGTCCGCGTGTCGGGACAAAGGATTGACAAAGAAACTGGTATGCCTGACGAACTAGACCCTGCCGCGCTGGAGATCATCTCCTTTCCCCATCCCACGCTGAGATACGAGGCCAAGCTGGTTCGCCGGGTAGATCGACGGCTCCGGGATGTGGCAGCGCGCATGTTTGAGTTGATGTACGAGAACCGCGGCGTTGGCTTGGCGGCTACTCAGGTCGACCTGCCGATTCGACTGTTTGTGATGAATCCAAGTGGCCAGCAGGGGGAAGGCTTCGAGTCCGTGTTGATCAATCCGGTGGTCACCAAGCCACGCGGTAACGAGGAGGCTGAAGAGGGTTGCCTAAGCCTGCCCAATGTGCATGGGAATGTCGTTCGCGCGAAGACCATCCATCTACATGCCTACAATTTGGAAGGCCAGGAGATCGATCAAGAGCTCAGCGGCTTCGAAGCACGAGTTGTGCAACACGAGACCGATCACTTGGATGGCACGTTGTTTATCGATCGCCTCAAGGAAGGCGCGATTGGAGAAATTTCAGGTGAATTGGACGCGCTGAACACCGATTTTCGCTCGCGCCAACGGACCGAAGCCATACCGGATGACGAACAGCTGTTGGCCCGGTTGGTCAAGTGGGAAGCAGCCTATTGCTGACTTGCAACCGGGGACTGGTTGGACGTAGCGATTCGGTAGAAGCTAAAATAGTGCTCCGGGCCGATGCCCGACCCAGGGTCGACTCGCAGGGCGTTGGAGTTGAGGGCACACTCGCTTGCCGGTTGTGCTGGTTGACTCTATCTAGACGCTTTCCTCAAACCACCTGCTATGCTGGTGGCCAATGATTTGGCTAGCTTCGGACACGTTGGCCGCGTACTGACGGATAAGGCACTTGAGCAATTCTTACGGCTGACCTATGGCGACCCGCGACAGTTCCATTGCGTCCCTTCCGGTCGTCGTGCAGCCAATGATTCGTAAGCTAGCGACTTGCGCAGGCGTATTGCTGGGAGTCAGCCTAAGCGGCCTGCTATTGGTGCATGCCTTAACGGGCAGTGCCCTGCCTCCGAGTCCAGCTGCTGCAATTCCTCGACCGGATACGTCGCAAACGTCCACGGGAGCAGCTCTCGATTCCGATGCGTTTACGTTTGTGCGGGTTCGCTACCACAGCTCGGGTGGTTATGGAGAGTCCTGGTATCGTCATGAGGGCCGCGATTGGGATCGTTGGGAAACGGACTATCCGCGTGGCGAGCTGAATCTGTTGTTTCGCCTGAACCAGCTAACTTCATTGCACGTTAATCCGCAGCCGATTGTATTGGAACTGACCGATCAGCGATTGCGTGACTATCCTTTCCTATTTATGAGCGATGTTGGCTGGCAAGTGCTCAGCGACGAGGAAGCTCGTCGGTTGGATCAATACCTTCGCGCGGGCGGCTTTTTGTGGATCGATGATTTTTGGGGCGATGCCGAGTGGCAAAACTTGGTTCGGAACACGCGCAAAATGGGTGAGCATTGGAAATGGCAGCCCATTCCTGATGATCATGGTTTGCTGGAGTGCGTCTATCCGCTGGACGCCTGCCCTCAGATACCCGCTCGGATATTCTTTGAACAAAGCGGCTTAAACTTCGATCCACCCTTTGTCCACCGCTCGCCAGCCGGCGGATTCCGCGGAGTGCAGCAAGTGCATTTGATGGGGCTGTTCGACGAGCATGGACGATTGGCCGCAGTCGCCACTCACAATACCGACATTGCAGACGGCTGGGAACGCGAAGGCGAAGATCACGAGTTCTTTACGCGCTTTTCGATTCAATCTTACGCGTTTACCATCAACGTGACTACCTATGCCATGACGCACTAGGCGAACGAGGCCATCGCGTCATCGATACTTACGTTCCACTTTGGAAAAGGGTCCGCCAACTGCTTCCACGCCTCAATTCCGAGCTCCATCTCCTGGTCGGTCAGCAAGCACTCCTGCAACGAGTCGTAGAGGGCGATTTCATCCATGCCGATACCGATAAACACCAATTCCTGACGGCAGTCACCTACTTCGGGGTGCCATTTCTTGTTCAGTTCGGTTCGAAACGTGTCTGATTCCGGCCAACGCTCCGGTGGCACAGCGGCCCACCAGAAACCGCCAAAGTCGAGTCGAGCAACACGGCCTGCGTGCGACCAAACTCCCATCTTGTCGAAGCGGTTGGCCAGCCAAAAAAAGCCTTTGCTGCGAAGCACTCCATCCCAACTAGCATTGATGCGATCGAAGAATCTCTGAGGGTGGAACGGGCGTCTTGACCGATACACGAAACTATTAACGCCGTATTCTTCGACCTCACTTGCTCCGTCACCGCGCAGAGTCAGTTGCCAGCCTTTACTTTGTTTGGCGATCTCGAAATCAAAGCTCCCCGTGCCCATGATCTGTGCCGGTTCAACTTTGCCAAACGTTGCCTTCAACTTGAGGGCATGCGGATTCAGTTGTTCAACAAATCCTTCGATCGTCGCGAGTGTGTCGGCATCGATGAGATCGGTCTTGTTGAGGATGATCACATTGGCAAATTCGACTTGCTCGGTGAGCAGATCAGCAACGGTGCGAGGGTCGTCTTCATCCGCCGCCTGCCCCGTGCTTTGAAGGTCTTTCCCGATGCGCAGGTCATCAAGGAAGTTCGCCGCGTCCACAACCGTGACCATGGTGTCCAAGTCGGCAATATCGCAAAGTGGCGTACCATCTCCTATCGCCAAGGTGAAGGTATCGGCAACTGGCGCTGGCTCGGAGATCCCCGTCGATTCGATCAATAGGTAGTCGAAACGGCCTTCTCTGGCCAAGTTTGCAACTTCAGCGAGCAGGTCCTCGCGAAGCGTGCAGCAGATGCATCCGTTCGTCATCTCTACCAGTTTTTCTTGCGTACGACTAAGGGCCGCGTCACCTTCGGCCACCAGTTGAGCATCGATGTTGACTTCACTCATGTCATTGACGATCACGGCAACGCGCAACCCAGAGCGATTGCACAAAACGTGATTGAGCAACGTTGTTTTGCCAGCGCCAAGGAATCCGGACAAAACGGTGACGGGAAGTTTCTTCATCGCTCTTTCGCCTGGATGGTGTATTGCTTGAGCCGTTGCGATACATGCGGCTCCCAGTTCTGACGACCAAGAAATCTCCACGCTGCGACCGTCTTTTCCGCTCTGACGAAGGGGCGCAGCCAAGTCGCCACGCACTCACGGCGATAAGCGAGGCCAACTGTACGACTCACCCAACCTTCGTATTCCGCGATCCACAACAGCGACCGCTTCCACAGCTTGCGAGCCCGCTGCCATTGCGTCCGTCCGCGAGGCCGAGAAAAGAACGGTAATTCCTCTGGCCAATGAATGTCTAAGGCGAGCGACTCAATGGGCGCCCATACAGGGCAGAAGTCAAAGCGGTCGAGATAAAGGCCACCCAGTTCGCGGTTTCCAAAGAACATGCCGAAGCCCCAAAGGCAAACGTGGGTTTGCTCCTGGTCCAAGCGATAACAGGTCGAACGATCGAAGTCATGGCTGTCGCGATGACGTTCAAAGCCAAACTGCATCAACAGATTCCCAGAG
>JANQOL010000807.1 GCA_028289675.1 Pirellulaceae bacterium | reverse complement strand
CGTGCCAGTTCCGTAACGAGGTTCCTGTGCTTTGATGGCCTGCCGAAACCACGTAGACCATGATTGGACTACCGCCGCACGGTCCGCTGGCAATCCGCTTGGCACCCATGCCAAGATGCAATCATCGTGGTCCGCGACGCGCGTCGTCAAAGTCAGGCGACTCCCATATAAGATGCTTTAGACCCAATACAGCACCTCCGTTGCCATGTTGGCCAAAGAAGTTATTCAGCGAGTTCGAGAGATTCAGGTTCGCACCGGGCGACATGTGGCCGACGTGCTGGCTGGTCAGTATTCGTCTGTCTTCAAAGGTCGCGGCATCGAGTTCGACGAAGTGCGTCCCTACATTCCTGGTGATGAGATTCGCACGATCGACTGGAATGTAACTGCTCGCATGGGAGCGCCGTTTGTTAAGCGGTACATCGAAGAGCGGCAGCTAACGTTGATGATGCTGGCTGACGTATCCGCGTCTCAGGACTTCGGATCGGGAACACGCTCCAAACGGGAAGCGGCGGCGGAATTGTGCGCTCTACTGGCGTTCTCGGCCACGTTTAATGACGACAAGGTCGGTTTGACGCTATTCCACGGTTCGATCGAACAGTACATTCCAGCGCGCAAAGGACAAAAACATGCGCTGCGCGTCGTCCGCGAGGTGCTGACGCATGATGCTCGATGGCACGACGATTCATCACCGTCCAAGCGATCCGGTGAAACAGGGCGCCGATTCAGGTCGTGGCCTTGGCGAAACAACCATCGGCGGTCCACGGCGGAACGTGGACGCCAGTCGACCAATATTGCCGCCGCCATCGAATTCTTCATGTCGGTCAGCAAACGCCGTAGCGTGTGTTTTGTGGTCAGCGACTTCTTTGACGACAACTATGTGCGTAGCTTGCAAATGGCAGCTCGCAAACACGATGTCATCGCCGTCCTGATCACGGACCCTCGCGAATTGGAACTGCCGTCAGTGGGGTTGGTCAGTTTGCAAGATGCGGAGTCCGGACGCACGCTATTCCGCGACACCGGCTCGCCCGCTGTTCGCGCGGAATTCGCGCGGCAAGCCTCGCTCCGCGTGGAACAGCTGGAGCAAGAGTTTCGCCGGGCCAAAATCGACTTCATTCACATCGACGCCTCGGGGTCCATCGTGGATCCCGTAGCCCGCTTCTTTCGCATACGCGAGCGCAGGAGGCACCGATGACGTTCGCAGCGCTCATTCGAGCTGTGTCATTGCCCACCAGCAATGGGCCAGCACCAATGACAAGCCTCCCATTAGTGCGGATTGTTTGGCTGGCAATTGCACTGGGCTGCGCAAGCCCGAATCTGCATGCGAATTCCTCGGATGGTCTGCCTCGCGGGGAGCGATTGTCCAACACCAATACCCTCGGTCCGGTGACCGTGACAGTGTCACTAGTTCCAGCCCGACCCAAGATCGGAGACGAAGTCGTATTGACCTTGGAGGTTGGCGCGGAAGACGACGTGGAAGTCTTGATGCCCGAGTTCGGCGAGTCGCTGCAAGGCTACTCGGTGACGCAGTTCGTGCCACAAAGAGAAATCCGCGCCGATGGCAGCAGCTTGGAAAGGCAGACGTACACGCTACAGCCCGATCGCTCCGGTCCTCAGGCAATTCCGCCTATTCTGGTTGAGTTCGTGGATCATCGCC
Organism: Pirellulaceae bacterium; assembly: GCA_028289675.1. Classification (GTDB taxonomy): domain Bacteria; phylum Planctomycetota; class Planctomycetia; order Pirellulales; family Pirellulaceae; genus Aureliella. The sequence continues at coordinate 1,353 of JANQOL010000807.1, read as the reverse complement.
CTGGACAGTCGGCCACACCGGATGACTTTGACGCCTATGAGATCAGCACGGACCGGATCGACTTTGAAGTGCAGTCGGTGGTCCCGCGCGGGGCCGCGCTCGAGTTGAGGCCGCCCAGCGATAAACTCGCCTTGGCACCCGACCGCACCAGCCGGACTTGGCTGCTCGCGGGGCTGGCCATTCTTGGAGTTCTAGCAGCCATCATTGGTGTCCTTGCCTGGCGTCAACGTCGACATCAAGTTCGCCGAGCCAATGCGTACGAGATCGCGCGATCGCGGCTGGATCGCTTGCTGTCCGGACAGCAAGCACAAGAGTCAGCTCTGAGCATAGAACTGTTCTTTGTCGAGATCTCGGCTATCATCCGCCAATACCTGGAACATCGGTTTGACTTGAGCGCTCCTGACTTGACCACGGACGAGTTTCTACAGGTCGCTGCGCGAGAAAGCGACTTGAGCAACGAACACCAATCGTTGCTCAGCGAGTTTCTCAAGCAGGCGGACGTCGTCAAATTCGCAGGCGTCCGGGCAACCGCGGAGGACATGCGGCATTCGACTGATCTGGCCATGCGCTTCCTAGAGGACACCCGCGCCGCGGCTCCCGATATCGAGGTGGAAGGAGATGACGCAGGCGGCAAGCCGGGCTCCGCTGTTTCGCCGACATCGCGGGAGGCAGCCGGTCATGCTTGAAGCCCTCTTCCCCGACAATTGGCCCAGTGTGGATTGGGAATTTCGCGACCCTTGGTTTTTGCTACTGCTGCCACTGGCCTGGCTGGCCTATTGGTTGGCTTCCAGCTCGACATCCTACGTTGGTTTTTCGTCACTGACCCTGGTCCAGGACACTCCACAATCTTGGCGGCAGCGGCTGGCCGTTCTACCACCCGGTTTGTTGGCCTTGGCCGTAGCGATCCTCGTGGTGGCGCTCGCGCGGCCTAGAACGCCTGAACGGGAGACCCGCATTTCTCGAAACGGCATTGCCATCATGATGGTCGTGGATTTGTCGTCTTCCATGAACGCCCGCGACTTGGTCAAAGACGATGTGTCAGTCAATCGCTTGGACGTCGTGAAAGATGTTTTTGCGCAATTTGTACTGGGCGGCGACGATTCAACGGGACGTCGCGATGACTTGGTGGGACTAGTGACGTTTGCTGGCTACGCGGACAGCGTTTGTCCCCTGACGCTCGACCATGTGAACCTCACGAACCTGGTCAAGGACTTGGAATTAGCTCAGTCACAATCCGAGGACGGCACGGCCATTGGCGATGGCTTGGGGCTGGCGGTAGAACGGTTGCGTCGCAGTTCAGCACAGTCGAAGGTCGCCATCTTGCTGACCGATGGTGTCAACAACTCGGGTGTC
>JANQOL010000800.1 GCA_028289675.1 Pirellulaceae bacterium | reverse complement strand
CGGCGGGATTGAATTCGCCGAACGAACGCGCTGCGACAAACCGTCGCCGCATTGCGGCCTGGATGGAGCGGGTACCGCGGCCAGTGTTCGCCCATCACGCGCCCGGTCTGACCGAAGCGGCATTCGACGCATCCAGTCGCTGGCTGTTGTGTTCCCGAGAAGGCGAGCGCGGCTTCCATGTGTTTGACCTATGGAGAGGCCAGCGCGTGCGGATTGAAACGGACACTGCCCCCACGTCGATGATCTGGGGTCAGCCTGCTGGACGCCTCTGGTGCGGTATGAACGATGGAAAAGTGGTGCGTGTGGATTGTGAGTCTGGGCAATCGATGGTCGTGACTCAGGTGCCATCGTCCGTTAGGGCTCTGGCAGTGTCGCAGGATCAAACGCGAGTCGCCATCGGACTGACCGACGGTCGAATTTTACTGCGCGACTTGGAAGCCAGCCTGCAAGCGGAGCGAGCCGTTCAAATGCCAGCACCTGTGTTGGATTTACAATTCGCCTGCAAAGATCGTCAATTGCTGGTCACCTGCGACATCCGCCTCGTCTATCGGCGAGATGTCCAACAACTGCTGCACGGCAAACAAGACGTCGACTCCGTTAGTTTCCCGTTCTTGCTCCGAGATCACAAGAATCTGGTCAACGTAGAACAAAACCAGCGGTTCTATCCGCAAGTCTACGACGACACGAGGCTGGCCGTGCTAGAGGCATCTGGCGAACACTCATTGCAATTGAAGACGTACGACATTGCCGCCGCCCAACTTCAAAACAGGTGTATCTTTGGACGCAGCTACGCAAATTCCCGGCTGCAAGCGGGATTGGTCGTTACTGGCGGCAATCAAGCCGCTCGCGTGCGCACGATCAAGGGAGATGTCCACACCGAGCGCATCGTCCATGGCCATCGTGTGACCCGCTGCGCGCTGAGCCATGACGGCAAAGTAGTGGCCACGGCCAGCTGGCAAAATGTGCAGGTGACCGAGTGTACAGAGCTGCGGGCAATGGTGCCCGATGCCGACGACATCAAGCCGCCTTTCGCGGTTATTCCACACACCACCCGAGTCAGTCACATCGGCTTCTCCCCCGACGGACGCCTGTTGGCCACGATCCAGTTTGATGGGCTGATTCGTGTCTGGGACATTGAAGTTGCGCGGCAACCCAAGATGGAGATTCCTGTGGAGGGCAAAGGCAATCGGGCTGTGCTGACGCCCGACTCAAGCATCATGCTCGCTGGCAAGTCCCATCAGTATCACAAGGTTCGCAACTTGCGTTCCGCCGACGCCCGTACTGGCAAAACCCACACGCTGTTGAGCGACATTGATGGTGCGCTCCGGGGCATCGCAGCCTCCACCGACGGACAGCAGATGGCATTGATCATCGGCCAGGAGCCCGAGCCCGCGGGCTATATGTTGATTCTGCAGACGGAAGACCTGAATCGATCATCGCCAGGCGGCGACGAATCCGCTCTAAACACTTCTATTCGCATTGATCTGCCGGGAAATCCCAGATCCATTTCGGTGCACCCATCGAAGCGCGAGTATGCAGTCTTGTGCTCCGACAGTTCCACCCTAGTTATCGACGGAGACACCGGAAAAACACGCTTTCAATACCAAGCCAGCAAGAATTTCTTGACCGCGGCGAAACATCCGCGACACAACGGCTGCATCGCTTACTCACCCGATGGGGCATCCATTGTGCAGTTCGGCAATACCGTCTCGCCCGGGCTAACTTTCTTGTCGGCGAGCGACGGCCAACTGATCGCCAAAATCAACACGAGAGCCATCCTCCAACAGATGAGCTTTTCTCCAGACGGCCGGGTACTGGCTGTGGCGGGCGGGCGGGCCAACCGGGTTTGGCTATTCGATGCACGCACCGGAAAAAAAGCTGCCGAGCCGCTCAGGCATCCATCCGTCGTCTATTCGGCCAGGTTCTCGCCAGACGGAACGCGTATCGTCACCGGCTGCCGGGATGGCCAAGCCAGGATTTTTGATTGGCGCAGCGGACAGATTCTAACTCCAGCCCTGAAGCATGATGGTGACGTCATCGATACCTGCTTCGCAACCGACGGACAATCGGTGGTCACCATCAGCGCGGACAAGTTTGCCAAAATCTGGGATGTGCAAACCGGACTCCAGAACAGCCCGCCAATTTTGATTGGAGACGGGATGAGGTATCTGGAGTGTAGCCGACCGTCAAACACCGCCGTGGTTTCCGGCGCCGCTCCCAAAGTCATCTTGATACCGCTGCAACAACGCGAACTCGATCCATCGATCCGTGAAGAAGATCTTGTGTTGCTCGCCGAACTGGTAGCCCACGCATCCATCGTGGATGCGGGCACCGTTCGGCTAACTACCGAAGGCTGGATGCAACGCTGGCAACGATACCGAAAAACACCGCTCTACCAAACTCACGGGCCTGAGTTTCGCGCGGAGCAGTTTCAGGGGCCTTTGTTGGAAGTCACCAGCGACTAGTGCAAGCGCAAAAATCACTTGAAACCCAGGGTTTTGAGCTCTGCGTGGCCGAACCATTGCGGCGCCACTACTGTCCTAGTGCGAGTCGCACGGACATATGGCCTGCGTCATCAACACGGGTGGTGGCTCATTCCGTCGAAAACAGGCCACATCAAAAGTAAAATGCTCTCGATGTACAATCCGTGGATCGGTGCCAAATGCGGAGCTACCGAGCTCAACGGCACCGAAGTAGACATGCTTCTTACTCAGCGTGTGGATTGAACTGAGATGCAAAATATCGGGAAGATGATTGAAGCCTACGCCGCCGGTGCCGACTTGTTGAGAGAATCGGTGGCTGCTGCCGATGCCAGCCAGATCGACTTGCGTCCCATCCCTGGTAAGTGGTCGATTCGGGAGGTCTTGTGCCATCTCGCGGATTCTGAGATCGTGTACGCCGATCGGATGAAGCGAGTCTTGGCGGAAGACAATCCGACGTTCTTTGAAGCTGACCCCAATCTGTTCCTCAAAAGTCTACGACCAGAAGACCGCCAATTGGACCAGGAGCTGGAAGTCATAGCGGTAGTACGTCGACACATGCTACCGATACTCAGTGCCTTGGACAGCGATGCGTTTCAGCGCGGCGGCCAACATTCACTGGACGGCCCAATGACGCTGGCTACGTTGCTCCAGCGAATCACCGATCATATCCCGCATCACGCCGCTTTCATTGATGAAAAGATCGCCGCATTGGCTGGATAAAGTCGTCCGCAGTCGAGCAGGGCAGTCCCGCTAAGGGACCTCCGCCTGTTCATCTCTGGCTGTTTTTCGCCCGTCGCATTCATCGACGAACAGTCCTATCGAGAAGCATCAGCACCAAAGCCCCTGGAGCGGGTGGGCACGAATGATTGCCAGGATGAAGCACAACGATGAACAAAGGCCGAGAGATTTGACGAACCCACCATGAACATTCTTCGGACGCCCAGAACCATCGTTGACCGCATCTCTCTGGACGACGCAGCATTCTTCGTTTCGCTACTCAATACGCCCGGTTGGCTTCAGTTTATTGGCGATCGGCAAGTCAACTCGATCGAGGACGCTCGCGGGTATTTGGAAACAGGACTCCTAGCAACCTATCGCGACCATGGCTTCGGCTACTACTTGGTCAAAACTCCGCAGGCCAAACCCTTTGGCATCTGCGGCTTTCTAAGCAAACCACACTTGGATCATCCAGATTTCGGATTTGCCCAACTCGCGGAGTATGACGGGCGAGGATTGGCGCAAGAATACGCTGCAGCCGTATTGGCCTATGGACACAGGCACCATCATTTGAATGTTGTGGACGCCGAAGTGTTGTCATCGAACACGCGCTCGATCCGGTTGCTGCGTAAACTAGGATTCCGCAGAGTCGAATCAAAAAGGCAGTTGGATGAGTTGACTGCGGAAATCTACCGCTGGACGGCTGATCCTGCCGATCAACCGTGCATTGCAGGCGATTAGACGGCACACCCTTTTCCATCGCCACCTCCACGGGCCATAACTCCTTGAAGATTGCATCTCGCCTACTTTGGATTGATTGCCTGGGAGGGCTAATGGTAGGAGCGACTTGCTTGGCCGCGCACCCGCTGCTGGCTGATTTGCACCACCTGCCGCGATCACTGTTGATTTTCATGGGCTTGGCCAACCTGCTTTATGGGAGCTATTCGTTGTCTCTGGCAGTGCGGCGCCAGCGCAGCCTAAGGTCCATCCAGATTCTGTGCATCGCAAATCTGCTGTGGGCGCCCATCTGCTTTTCTTTGGCCGCCATATTCCGCCAACCAATCTCAGTCTTCGGACTCGTTCACTTGATCGGTGAAGGTCTCTATGTGGGCGGTTTGGGATTCGTGGAATGGCAGTTCCGCTATCGCCTTACCAATCGATAGCCAGCAGCGGGTCCGTTTGGATCGTTGCGTGGCCTGCAGGTGGACTCGATCCGCGTCAGAGCCTCGCCGGCATCGCCGGCCAATAGCAGCATTACCGTGCGCGAAAGACGGCTGTTGGTGGCTCATGCCGTCGAAAACAGGCCACATCAAAAGTGAAAATGCTCTAGGTAAGCCGGGCACCCCGGGTAGCCTACGAATTGTTTGGCAGCCTACGAATTGCGTGTGCACAAGTACGTCTGCGAAGTCGATAGAAGATGCGAGGCAGCCTTCTTCCTTTCGGTGCAAGTATGCAAACACAGTTCCAGGGTGTAACGCTCGCGTTCTTGGCGACGCAAACTCGTTGCTTGCTGCCCCTGGGATTTCTGGCGGTTTGCTTCGTTGGTCCTGCGCAAGCGCAGGTTGTGGGCGAACGGGCCCGGAAGCTGAACTTCCCCGTCGTGACGCGGCCTTCACTGCAAGACGAGTTACTGCCCAAAGACGAGTTGCTACCGACTAACGATGCCGTGGCCACAGCCGACCTATTGGCCCCGGAGTCCGCAGGCGGAGGAGCAGCAGGCACTGCCGGGACCCAAACCGAACCGGACGCCGGCAACGGCGCCACGGAAACCGACGGCGAACCTGAAGCGGTGGAATCAGCCGATGTCCCTGAGGTCAATCCGAACAAACTGACACTGGCGGACGTCGTCGCCAGCGTGTATCGGTCGTTCCCCACCATTCAGCAAGCGCGGTTGCAGCGAGGCGTGGCGGACGGCGAAGTGCTCGAAGCCTACGGTGCCTTTGACCTCAAACTGCAGGGATACACGCTGAATGAACCAACTGGCTTCTATCGCAACTTCCGTCATGGAATCAGCGTGGCCCGACAAACCTGGTGGGGCGGTTACCTTTCCGCCGGTCATCGAATTGGTCGAGGTGACTTTCAGCCGTGGTACAAAGAACGCGAAACCAACGAGGGCGGCGAGTTCAAGCTAGGCCTGGGCATCCCGTTGCTGCAAGGCCGCGCCATTGATCCCGCTCGAGTCGCAGTGTTCCAAGCTGGAGTCTCGCAGAACGAGGTCCAGCCGCTGATGCAGCAAGAGATCTTGCTGGCCAGCCTCGAAGCCGCCATCGTTTACTGGGAGTGGGTTGCGGCTGGGGCGCGACTGCTGGCGCAAGAGGAACTGTTGGAATTGGCCAAGAATCGCCAAACCCAATTCGAGATAGGAGCGAAGGCCGGAAGATTCGCGCCAATCGACGTCGTCTTTAACCGCCAGCTAGTGGCGGAACGCGAAAGCAAACGTCTGGAAACCCTTCGCAAATTTCAATCCGCTACGTTTAAGCTGTCGTTTTATCTGCGGGACAATGCCGGACAGCCCATGTTGCCATCGGACGATTGGCTGCCGCTCCATTTTCCCATCCTCGGCGAGTTACCGCCGGGCGACTTTGCCGCCGACTTCGCCACCGCACTTAGCCAACGTCCGGAGTTGGTATTGCTGAACCTGGACATCCAGCGTTTGCGCATTGATCGCCAACTGGCCTGCAATCAAATCCTGCCCACATTGGACTTGATCGCAGAAGCGTCTCAAGACACTGGCATCCCGGCTTCCTCCAGCAACGACAAAGGCCAATTCGAACTGGTGGTGGGTTTGATGGGTGAGGTTCCAATCCAACGGAGCAAGGCGCGGGGCAAGATCCAGCAGCTGAACGGTAAACAGTTGCAGCTCGATCAGAAGATTCGCATGCAACGTAACAAGATTGGCATCGAGCTGCAGACGGCGCGGAATGCTCTAATGGTCGCCCAAGATTTGGTGAATCAAGCCGAGTTGGCGCTTGAAGCCGCCTTCGAAACGCTGGTCAAATATCGCTTTGCGTTTTTGCGGGGCTATGCGGACCTGCTCTACCTGAACATCCTTGAAACCAAGGCTAATGAGACCGAGATCAAACTGGTCGACGCTCAAGCCAGCTGGTTTATCGCCTTGGCACAGATGCAAGCGGCACTCGGATTGGATCCCTTGGAACAGGCGATGCTCGTTACCGAGTTGCCGACTTCAACTCGCAAGGGTCCAGGAGATATGCCGATGGACGTTCCCAGCGTGCCTGACGACTTCGATGAAGAGTGGGAAATTCACTCGGAGGCTGGTCGGGCATCAGCCATTGACGATGGCAACGGGGACGCCGCCGCAGACCCCGATGCAGATGACTCCGATGGGGATGCCAACGATCCGTAGTGAAGCAGTCGCTATTTCTTGTTGATCAGCTTGAGCAAATCGCCGATGGAGCGGTGCGCTTCGATGGGGTGACGCAGAGGCAGCCGAGTTGCCACCTCGTAGTGATTTCTCCGTCCGATCTTCTCGCGGATCAAGTAACCGGCCTCCTCCAACTCATGCACAATTCTCTGGACCGCTCGTTCTGTGATGCCGATCTCCGCCGCAATTTCCCTCAATACCAGATCGGGATCGGTGTGGATCAGTCCCAGCACGTGCGCGTGATTGGTCAAGAACGTCCATTTGGCGCCCGTGGCGTCGAAGCCATTTCGGCCCCCACGCCCACTGTCCATCGTCCGGCTGCGTGTCCGAGCCAGCTTGTCCGCCACGCCGTTTTGGCGGCCATTGCGTTTTTTAGTGTCCACGGTCCGCTCCGGTGCTGCTAAGAAAAAACAAACCGCACGCCTGACAGACGGCATGCGACCTACTGAACTATATCATAACCCGGCACAAATTTCACGAAATAGTTTTCGTAAACAAAATTTAGTACTTCCCAAAGCACGATAATATATTGACGAAACTATTTTCGTATATTACAATTTCCCAGCTTGAGTTCCTTGGCGGGGCTGAGGATGGTACGTGTGGTAGGGATTTTTCGTAGACGATTGGACCCAAAGGGCACCCATTGAGTAACTTCTTCCCGTCGGATCGAAGCGGAGTTGCCCGCAATGAGGAGCTCGTCTACGCCGTGCTCAGCCGAGCAGCGGCCACGCTGGGCGCGCGGGCGGAACGTTCGGATCTGGAGGTCGATTCGCTTCTGGCCAAGGACCCGGAAGACGTCGATCTAGTGGACTTCTTCGAGGCGGCGGCCCCTCAGTTGGGCCTCGCGCTCCGCGAAACCGACCAGTCCAAGTTGGTGGATATCTTCGATCTCGTGAAAGATGGCTTTCCGGTCATCTTGATCGAAGCGTCCGGTGAATGTCATTTGCTGCGGCGGTTGGTCGGACGCAAGCTGGAAGTGGCCACCTTCAGGGATTCGGACGTCCAAACCACGTTGATGAGCCGCCGCGCAGCCAAACGCTTGATGGGCGCGGGCGACCTTCGCACGCTGGTGGTGAAGCAAGAATTGGAGTGCGACTCGGTGTCCGCCTCCCCCATTCATCACACCGGC
>JANQOL010000797.1 GCA_028289675.1 Pirellulaceae bacterium | reverse complement strand
AGAGTATTCCCACCGGGCAGCCGCCTTCGATCGACCTGACTGCGCCTTTCCAAAGTGGTCCGGTCACGCTGACCTGGCAAGGCAAAGTCGTTTCAGTGCCGTTGGATTTGAGCGGCTTTTCTGAGAACGAGCTGCGTGTTGTACTGCGTGCTACGGCCAAAACGGACGGTACCTTTGACTTCGATCTCGTGGTTAGCCCGGATACCGGAGTCACGGGCTTGCGTTTGCACAAGCCGACCTTTCGAGGGCCTTACGCGCCGCTGCTGACGGCGGCCCGCAACGGCAGCTATTATCCGTGGCTCAGTGACTTGTCACTGAACGTATTTCGTGATCGAGCGACGCGCGTGGGTGCGCAGGTGAGGACGTACGAGCAGACGGAGTCCTTGGTAGCGATCGTGTTGGGAATTCCCGCCGACCAAAGTACGCCACGAGCAGACGTCCTTTCCGTTGAGCGCGTGGGTGTCAGTGCCTCGGGGCAAACGACAGAGATGCACAGCCAGGTTGACTTTCAAGAACTGGTCAAGCTGGATAACTACGTGAAGCTTGAGGTTGCGTTCGCGGGCGTGGGCATTGATGAACTGGACAATCATCGCTTCGCAGAGAGCGCAATTCAAGTTCTGCCCACGCACGACAGCACCCAATTTGCAGCTGCGGTGGCGACCATCGACCAGATCGCCGGCCGAGCGGCCGACGACACTGGCCGATTCTATACCAGCAACCAAACAGGGTCACCATCGGCGACGGTGAGTTCGTCTGCGACCCTGCCGGATAAAGCGATTGCCTGTGTGCTGTTGGAACAAGATACGCCAGTCAGTACGCCGCAGATGATTGCCAGCAACAAAGCGACCTTCGAAGCACTTCAATTGCGGGATGGCGCGCATCATGTGACCGCCGTTTTGTATGCCGGCGACACGCCATTGAACAACTTGGCTAAGAGCTCCCAAGTGGACGTCCGGACAGGAGGATTTCGAGTTGCCAAGTCCGGTCCCGACGGTTTTGGCAGCCAGCTGGGCACGTCTGCCATTCGCGTCGAATTCACGCGTCCGGTGGCCGGAGCAGCTGACGATATCGCCTACAGTTTGCTGTACAGCCGCAGCGGTCAGTTTACGGTGGGAGCCAACTACGAACCGGTCAACTCGCTGACGGCCACCTTCGATCCGCTATCGAACGCCATCCTGAATCTGACTGCCGGAAATGTTCAGCAAGGCTACTACCAGCTAACGATTGATGGCCGCGAGCTACAAGACGTCTTCGGCAACTATTTGGAGTCCACCGACGGCACAGCTCGTGGCAGCTACGTCAAACGCTTTGGCGGTGCAGCTCAACTGGCCAGCCCTCAATACCCAGTCACTGCTGGCGTGAATCGAGGGCAGGCGCCCTTTGTCGAGTATCCGGAGTTTACGGCACCAAGGAAGTCCACCAAGGGCTTCAATCCCAGCGACAAAGTGGAAACGCGAGTGTCGCGTCTGTACTTCTATCGCGACGCACATCGTGTGGCTCAGATTTTGAATCGCAAGGTGCAGTCGTACAATCGCCAAGAGGTATCGGCCCGGAGACAATTGGCCGACAAGGCGCGGCAAGAAGCGGATTCGCGGACCACGGACCGCCAAAACTCGGAACGTGCGGCCGTCCAGGCGGCGCAGCGGACGCGCGAGTTGGAGAACCAGCTCAGCGACACCCAACGAAATCTCAACTCCAGCTTGCAGCAGCTGCAGGTGGCGGCCTCCCAACCGGTGACGGATGAGAACCGCGAACAGCAACAGCAAATTGTCAGTCAACTGGAACGCACGGCCCGCAGTTTTGCCAGCCAGGCAGAACAGCTGGAGTCACAAGTTCGGGCTGCTCGCGATGCGGAAGTGGCCGCCAATGAGCGTTGGCAACAATCTCAGCGCCAAGAAGATTTGGCCCGCACGGACCAATTCCGCTTGGAGACCGCCGCCGGTCACGCGGATCCCGATACATTCGCCGCCGGAGATCCGACCAGCGTCGATCCGGTGGCCCAAGTCAGCATTTCGGTCATCGGTGAAGGGCTGTTGCACCTGCGTGGGCCGCTGAAAGGTGTCAACCAAGTTCGCATCATGATTGACCAAATCGATGCGCCCCAAGGCCAGGTGCGAGTCAACGTACACTCGACGCAGATCAATGGCGATGAAGCGGATCGACTGGAGCAAGTCGCCAATCGGATTCAAACGTACATCGACCAGGCACGCTTTCTGACCGTCCAGTCGGGTGAAATGCTGCGCAAGGCGGTGATCCATGTGGCGGCCACCAAAGTCGAGCAAACGCGCGGCATGTACGGAGGGGCCACGCAGGCCGAACGCGACCAGCTGTATCTGTACTCGTTCTTTGGCCGCGACTTCATTGATGAGCTGCGGGCTATGGACTCGGAACTGTTGCATACCGGAAACAAGCTGTTGTCCCTCCACTCGATGGATGTGACCAGTTTGTCGAGCGCCTTGATGCTGTTGGCGCTAGCCAACAATGAGACGCGACTCGCCGTGCTGCAGGAGTTCCAGCGTTTGACGCAGAGCGATCTAGCAGCTGCCGAGCAGCAGTACATTCACAACGGCGTGGGGACTTGTGTAGGCGGCTGCAAACCCGGATGCAAGCATCGTGCGCCGCCTATTTGTCTGCTCGCACAAAACGCATCGTTTACCAGCCTGCGCGGCTTCTTCGACGCTCAATTGGCGCACGCGGATACGATGAGCCCCATGCAACGCGAAATGATTCGCCTGGCGCAAATCTTGAAAGCGCGCTTGGTGACGGAAATGGAGTACAAGCAGCGAGTCATGGAGCGGGCTGTCATCGAAGAGCGATTGGGGCAGGAAAACGATCAAGAACTGCAACTGCGGCGGGAGAGTTTGGCCAACCAGCAGTATCAGCGAGCTTTGGAAGCACAGCTGCAAGCCCGAGCTGCCCTCATCGCGAACTTGCCCCGCGCGACGGCCGAACTGGATGCTGCGAACTACGACTCGATCTCTCGTTCTGCAAATGAGTTCTTGAGTTTCGTCAGCGAGTTAATTGTTTTCGACGCAACACCCGTTCGCGATAGCGTGGTTGACCCGCTATACAGCGTATTGAACTCAATTGACTCTTTCCGCACTGTGCGTCAGAACACCGCGAGAGATTTGAAATTGACCAACCGGCCTGGATCCACAGAGTTGGTCAAAATGTTTGGTTCTGATGACCAAACGCGACTGAAACTACTCGTTTACGCGACTCGATCTGCAATTAACTCAGATGGGCAGCTAGATGACAACGAAGTTATTTTGGTGGGCAATGCCGAAGAGCGCACGAAACTGCTGAGCCAGATTAGTAGCGTCTTGACGGAGCTCCGAAGTGCACGTTCAGTATTGCAGCCGTTTGGTAGTGACTACGACCAAACCAACGCCGATATTGACCAACTGATTTCAGGTCTAGCGCAGAACCAGGAACGAATGTCGCAGTTCACGTTTTCCGACGGTGATCAACAGCGAGGGCAAGTTGCTTTCATTTCTATTGAAGACCTGCGTCAAGCGACTGTTCGAATCATCCAAATGCTGAAGCGTTGGGAGATCAACAAGCTGGCTTTGGACGAAGCGAAAGCCAAACTGCGTGAATTTGAAGGCGCGTATGTGGAACAACTTCAACAGTCGCGTTCGGATAGTCTGACATTAGGTAGTCTGGGCGAGTTATTGCAAACATGGTCTGAGTTTAGAGGAACGCTAGGGGCATTGTACAAGGATACCACTACTGGAAACGAGAGTTGGTCAAACGAGGTTCAAGCCGCCGTCACCGATACGGACACGGCGCTGACAGCTTGGGTGAACGCGTTCAGTCGTCTGGATGCCGCGCGGGCCATCGCTCAAGACGCCCGCCGTCCGCTGGATCACAAGAAGTTTCTGGACATGCTGATCGATGACTTGGAAGAAAAGTACATCGAGTTGTTGGAAGGCACTCGCGCCCACACGGCCAACATTGACAACTATCTGAAGCGACTAACCACGTCTTTGGATGACGACTTCAATACACAGTTCTACAATCCCATCTTCCGTTTGGTTCGAGAAGCCAGCCAATTCAAACGAGTCGAGTTTGGGCAAACTGAGACGACCAATGTGCTGGCCAATAATCGAGAGTTTGCAAAAGTCGCACCGTCGGCCACGATGGAATTTGATTTGCCGCAGCGCGACATCTTGATTGCCGAGGGAATCGACTCCGCACTGGCGATCTACAACGACGTTGGCGCACTGGTCAACGATCCCAATTTGCTCGCGCTCGCCAAGATGCAAAGCGGCAGCTCCGTTGCCAATGCGGCTGCCGGTACCCTTGGCGGTCGCGGCGCGGTGCGCAATGTGTTGCCGGGATTGCAAGGAGATACGGCGGAACAGTTGATTGCTCAGAACGCTGGCTCCGGACCAGAGTTCGAGTCTAACGTGGAGAAACTCATCCCCGACCCGGCTGTCTACAAATTTGAAACGGGCACAGGTTACGAAATCCGACCGGTGATTGCTCCAGACGGTCAAGCGGTCGTGTTTGATTTTCACTATCTCTACACGACGCAAATTCGTGAACCAGTAAGGGCCGACGAAAAGCACTTGGGACGCGTCAAGCAACATTTCATTGACACCGACGTGCAACTGTCGAACTTTGAGCTGCGTGAAGTTAGTCGCTACGTGGTCGCTTTGAAGGCTGAACGGACGGCCAATGGCGTACCCTTGTTGGAAGACATCCCCGTCGTGGGAGCTCTGTGGCGACCGCTGCCGAATCGCGAAAAGTCGTTGCAGCAGAACATCATCATGGCTCAAGCGACGATCTTCCCGACGCTGTTTGATCTCATGGGCTTGCGTTGGGCACCGGCGGTCTCAGATCTGGACCCATTACGGCTTAGCAATCGCGAGTACTTGGTACGTGGCCGCCACCGATTCTTAGAGAATCGAATTTACGACTACAGCAGCTCGCGCGTGGACGAGTTTTTGCGAATTCCCGAGGATGTTCGCCGAGCTGACTTGTATCGGTCTCAAGAGTCCATTCCCTCGGTTCACCCTAACGGCTATCGCGGTCCCGGCCTGGACTACGAAAACAGCCGCTTGCGCGAAGGTTACGATCCGGAGGAGGCTTACGCCCACCCTGGCTACATTCCGTCTCGATCCGCCGAAGGCGCGGTTTATTTGCCTCACCGTCAACAACCGCCCTATGAATCCATGCCGCGCGGTGGCACGGTCTTGGAGCAGGTAAGGCCGATGGAGCTGGCGCCACCGAGTAAACGGCCGGGAGAATCCGGAATTCGACAGCCGCAGCCGCCCCAACTGCCTGCTGACGGCTCAATGCGTCTGCAGTCCGACGGCTGGCAAACACAGTCGGCTCGGTAGGAACTTGGGCTGAGGAACAAACCATGAAACCAGACCGGCCTCATCGCCATCAACGCACGCGGCGGACTTTTCTGTCCGCCTCCGTGTTGGGCTTGGCCAGCGCTCACGCGCCCGCTTGGACCAACGCCGACGAACTATGGTCGCGGCATGGCAGACGCCGCGTGACACCGCTGTGCTCGCTGCCACCGGAGAATTATCAGCATGAGGCGCGCACGCCCAGTCTGATTGTTCGCAGCTTGCCCGCCATCGAACAGTTGAGCACTCAAGCGGTGAACCACTCCATCGAGATTCTTCGCGAGTATTCACAAAGTCTTGAACAATTGGATACTGTCCTGGCTAGCGTCAATTCCCCCAGCACGCGAGACATCTTGGCCGCCAACCAAGCCAAATTGGATCGGCGCCTGATGATGCAACAACTGATGCGGGACGCCCAGCGGCCTCAATCCAAGCTGATGCAGCTGGCCACTCGCGAACTGACCATCGCACATTGCCAGCTCAGCGACGTCGCGCTGTTGATAGAGCCAAGCGGTATCTGGCATCTAAGCCTGCGCGGAGACCAAAATTTTCTGCGCGAAGACCAAAATCGAGTACGAAACGTCGATCTACAAATCAAACGCAACGCGTTTCATGTCCGCATTCGTTTGTTGCGTTCGATTCGCAGTGGCGGCGAGAATTTGACGCCTGAAGTTGCCAATGAGACGCGGCAGGCGCAAGCCGGTAAGTTGGCGTTTGTGAAGATTCACGTGCCCGAGTTTTGGGTGCAACGAGAGGCTCCACAGTTCATTACCCGCATGGGGCAACACCCGCTCATTCAAGACCACTACGATGACATTGACCAGGCAGAGTTCGAGTTCTTCGTCAAGTTGGATCCGTTGACCGGATCGGGCGAGGGTGTGGTGACTCCATGGCAGCGTGAACCCTAAGCACTAGCGAGTGTGGTTGGACGTAACTTGTTCGCTCGCTAATGCTTCGAGTTGGTGAATGCAAGAACAACGATGCGTACATCAGCCGCCACGAGATAGCGTCCGGTTTACACTGTGTTTTTCGGAAACCGCGTGCTATCGCACTGCGGCTAATGCAGTAGCATGTGCCGTGCTAAACAAATGCGAGTCGTCGGGAAGTTCATACGCCTCAGTAAAATCGCCGGCTCCAAACAAGAAAACGGTTTCTTGAGAATCCCACGGACAAACCAGCTGATGAAACGAGCGGTCGCAGGAACCGAACAGAGCTGCCAAAGCGTGCATCGCCTGCTGGCGCGATTGATCGTGGTGTGCTTGCTCTGCGCTGGGCCACCAGTGATCAGAACGCAGGCTCAACAACCCGACAGCTTGTTGCCGCGGGACGGGACCCAAGTTGTGGCCCGCGTTTCTCCGGTGCTGGAAATCGAAGTACTGGATCCCAACCGAGACGCCCGCGGCAATCCCGCAGTCGTTCTCACAACGGACGCGGCTGGCCAGCCACAGATCGACATCCCGCCGACCTTGATTGTCCACCGTTACTATTACTCTGGCGATCGCAGCTTTCGTGGACCGGATCTGCCGGGTGGCCCATCCATTGTGATCGCCCAAAATCCGCGCGACGGCCAGCAAGTTTATCTTCCGGTGCAAATGCTGCCCGGTTCGCCCATCGTGCGTTACACCGCGCGTCGCATCGAATATGACTTTGGCAATCGGGCTGTGATTGTGTCGTTCCCCAAAGTCGGCCGTCCAGCAGTCAGTTATCGCAACGGCCGTCCCTTGGCCGAAACGTCGAGTAAGCTGCTTGGGATCGACAAACTGCGCGCAGCCTGGGATGGAACCAAGAACTCACTGGCGACCGTCAAAGAGAAGACAGCGACGGCCACTCAAGCGACGGGGCTGGCTATCGGCAATCTGGCACGGCCCCTAACCTTGCCAGCGCAGCACCTGGCTCGCTTGTTACCCGGTCATGCCGCGCTTACCGATCCGAATTTGGAAACGCGTGTCACCGAGGAGACTGCGATTCATCAGCGGCAGCGAGAACTGGACCAGGCCAGAGCCCAGGCGCGCGTGGCGCAAGCGGACATACCCGTACCCCGTTAGCGTGAACTGGCCGCCAACTGGAACTGTGCGCGAAGTTTTGCCGGTCAGGCGGGCCAATCCGATCGGTGAGACCTGAGGAAACGTCCGACATTGATGAGCCGCGCGGGTGTTGCCGGTCGATAACTGATAATGGAGACATCCCTGCCAATTGCTCGCTGAGCAACCAGCCTCACACGCCTTGTCGATGCCAACGTTATGCCATCGCGCTCGCCACAGGATCCGCAACACCCAGCCTCGTCCGGCAGTGGATCGCCGAGGCGCTCTGGCGCGAAGTCGTCGGATTCTCGACCCTCTCCCCCGCGCTCGCGGCGACTGACACGACGCAGCGCGCTGGGATGTGTCTTGGCCGGTCTCACCGCTGGGCGCAACGTTCGTCTGCGAGCTGATGGTGGCTCACTCGGGCAGGTGCTCGGACGCCGACGAACGAGTTCATCGGTTTACAAGCAGCGCGCCCAAGCGGACTATGCTCGCAACATGGCGGCCTTCGGTGGAAGAATGTCGGCCGCACCGGAGCGTTTGCTGACTGCGTACCATCGCGGCACACCATGGCAGTTCGACGTGCTGATCGTCGGCTCGGGCTATGGAGCGTCGATCTCGGCGGCGCGGATCGCTCCACGACTGCGGCCCGGCTGTCGCCTGGGAGTGCTGGAGCGAGGTCGCGAGTGGATTCCAGGAACGTTTCCCGACCGTTTGCCCGAAGTGTTGGACGAATCTCGGCTCGAGTTACTGGGTAAAAGAAAAGGCCAGGTCCACAAACCGACAGGCTTGTTCAATGTGCAGCAGTTTGAGCAATTGACGATCCTGAGCGGCAGCGGACTCGGCGGATCGTCGCTGATCAACGCCAACGTCGCCATTCGACCGGATCGTGATGTCTTCACCCAATCGGTCTGGCCAGCGCTGCTGCGCGACCGCGCCTACTTGGATCCCTACTACGAACTGGCCGAGTACGAACTGGGCGTTGCGCGGGAGCCGTGGGATCATACGCACAAAATGCGGGCTCAGCGTGCCGCCTGGGAACGGCTAGCCAGTTGCGGCGCCAGCTACGAAGCCGCCAACCTAACGCTGACGCGCGGACATGCCGGACTGCCGATCATGAATCGCCAGGGATTGATCCAGCGGCCTTGTTTGGATTGTGGCGATTGTCTGACTGGTTGCAACGTGGGAGCAAAGAACACGTTGGCATTCAACTACTTACCGATCGCCCGCAGCGCGGGCGCGGAATTCTTCACGCAAACCGAGGTGCATCGTATCCAACGTTGCGATGACCACTATTTGGTGCACTTTACGTATCATCGAGAAAATCCGGATGGCAGTTTCACCAGTTGCCACGGCACGACGTCCACACGCGTGTTGATTCTGGGGGCGGGCAGCTTGGGCAGCAGCGAAATCCTACTGCGGTCCGAGGCGAATAACCTTCGCTTCTCGAACCAGCTAGGTTGTCGCTGGACCGGTAATGGAGACGCTCTGGGATTCATCCGAGAAAGCAAACACCCGACAGGTATTGGTGGCTATAGCGCGTATCCCACGGACCGAGCGCCCGTCGGACCCACGATTCAATCCAACCTTACCTACCCCAACCGCAGCTTGGCTGGACGGGTGCTGATCCAAGATGGCTCGGCGGCCCGCGCGTATGCCAACTCCATCGGTGTCCTGATGCGTGATCTGAATCTGGACCAGTTGCAGATTTTGCTGGGCATGGGCCACGACGGTGCCGAGGGGCGCATGACCTTGGATGAACACGGCTACGCACGCATCGACTGGCCGGGACTTTTGGAAAGCGATTACCGTCGTTTGATTCGCGGCGAATTCAAACGCGTGGCCGATGCCTTAGGTGGCGAGTACAAGTACCTGAAGATCTTTGGTGACAAAATGATCTCGGTGCATCCGTTGGGTGGATGTGGCATGTCAGACGATCCGAATTGTGGCGTCGTGAATCACAAGGGCCAAGTCTTTGACGCCATGTACGGCGGCGACGTAGATCCAAACACCGGACAGGCCCGCGTGCACCCTGGGCTGTACGTGATTGACGGCGCTATGCTGCCCACGTCGATTGCTTGCAATCCTTTCCTGACCATTTCGGCCCTGGCCGAACGCTCGGCGGATCAGATGGTGGCCGAAACCACGCTTGCGGATCTGTTTACCGCGTAGAGCGCGTCTCAATTGCACTCTGGCAATGGGCCACAATGCTGGTTGCGTTAACCCAACAGCTCTTCGACCGGATGCGAAGGTTCAACGCCGGTCAGTTTTTGATCCAGTCCCTGAAACTGAAAAGTCAACCGATCGTGGTCGATGCCCAGGCAGCGCAGGAGTGTGGCATTGAGATCATTGATGTGCACAGGGCGATCGACGACGTTGTAGCTAAAGTCATCGGTCTCGCCCACGCTAAGGCCGGGCCGGATACCACCACCGGCCAACCAGATCGGAAAACATCGAGGGTGATGGTCGCGTCCGTAGTTTTTGCGAGTTAAACCACCTTGGCAGTAAACCGTCCGTCCGAATTCACCGCCCCAGACCACCAGCGTCGAGTCCAGCAGACCGCGTTGTTTCAGGTCTCGGATCAGTGCGCCGCAGGCCTGGTCGACGTCTCGGCATTGGGCCGGCAGGTCGCCAGCGATATTGCCGTGCTGGTCCCACCCACGGTGTAGCAACTGGACCACCCGCACCCCACGTTCGACCAAGCGGCGAGCCAACAGTGCGCTGGCCGCGAACGTACCTGGCTTGTTCACCTCGGGACCATACATGGCTAAAGTTTGCTCGGTCTCGTCACTCCAGTTGGTCAGCTCTGGGACGCTACGTTGCATTCGAAAAGCCATTTCATACTGGGCGATACGCGTTCGTATCTCGGGGTCGCCCAGTTGATCCAACCGATGTTGATTCAATCGCGCCAGCGCATCCAGCATGGTCCGGCGATCTTGACGGGTAACTCCGGGAGGGTTCGGCAAATAGAGCACTGGATCGCCGCTGCTGCGGAGCGCGACGCCGTTGTACTGCGTGGGTAAGAACCCGCTGCTCCACATCCGTGTGAACAGGGCTTGGGCCGCTGCTTTGGAAGACCAACTCGGTGTCAGGACCACAAACGCGGGCAAGTCGTTGCTCTCGCTTCCCAGACCGTAGGCCAGCCAACTGCCCAAGCTGGCCTTGCCAGGTACTTCGCTGCCCGTCATCACAAACGTGCAGGCTGGATCATGATTGATGGCGTTCGTGTGCACGGACTTGATCAGCGACAGATCATCCACGCAGCCGGCCGTGTGCGGTAGCAATTCACTGACCCATCTGCCGCATTCGCCATGCTGGGTAAACTTGAACTTACTGGGGGCGACGGGAAATCGCTTCTGTCCGCTGGTCATCGTCGTAATCCGTTGACCTTGACGAACGGAATCGGGTAGATCTTTGTCGAAATAGTCGTCCAGTTTGGGCTTGTAGTCCCAAGTATCGATTTGCGACGGTCCCCCGTTCATGTGCAAGTAAATGATCGACTGCGCCCGCGGCTGGAAATGGGGCAAACCCGGTTGCGGTGGATGCACCCTGTCCGCGGGTGAATCGGCCGTTTCGGCCCTTAACTGCGAGCCGAGGCCACCTTGCTGGGCGGTCACTGCAGCCAGACCGAGCGCGCCAAGCCGTAAACCACCGTGCCCAAAGAACTGGCGGCGCGAAAGCAATAAGTCGTGTTCGAGTCGCGGGTCCATAGTCGTTCTCAAAGGGGGTCGTTGGAGCTGTTCGTGTCGGACGAATGATCCTAAACGTGAATTGCCTAGTTCCTGGTGACGGCTTCGTCCAAGTTAAATATCAAGTTGGCGAGCAGCGTGTAGGCCGCCAGGCGCCGGGCATCCAGCAGAGACGACGGCGACGACTGACCGGTGTGGATCAATTCGTTGGCGGCTGGTAGGTCGTTTTCGAATCGCTGCTCGAAGGCAGCCAAGGTCGCCAACAACTCACTCTGTTCCCGTTGTTCGGGATATCGGGCCAGCACTCGTCGAAACATCAGGTCCACACGTCCCGCGGCACGCGTTTCGCCGGATTGCAAGACGCGTTGCGCCAAAGCGCGGGCGGCTTCGACATGCTGAACGTCATTCATCAATTGCAGAGCTTGCAACGGTGTGTTGCTCCGTTGGCGGCGAGTGCAGAAGACTTCGCGGCTGGGCGCGTCAAAGTTGGACATGAAGGGTGGCGGCGCGGTGCGCTTGACAAGGCTGTATAGGCTACGGCGGTAGATCACATCGCCCACGTCGCGCAGATAGTAGCGCGTGTTGCTGTTGCCATAACCAACCGGTTCCCAAATCCCCGGTGGCTGGTAACCCAAAAATCCGGGTCCTCCCATCTGCAAGTTGATGAGGCCGCTGGCCGCCAATGCCGCATCCCGAATCTGCTCGGCATCCAATCTCTGTCGGGGCCCTCTAGCTAGCAGCCGATTTCGTGGATCTGTCGCCAGATTGTCGGCATGGCAAAACGTCGCCTGCCGAAAGGCTTGACTGGTCACCAACTTTCTCATTAGGCGCTTGACGTCCCAGCCAGATGTGCGGAAATCGTGGGCTAGCCAATCCAGCAACTCCGGGTGGCTGGGTGGTTTACCTTGCGTGCCAAAGTCGTCGCTGGTTTCGACGATACCAGTTCCGAAAACTTGTTGCCAAAACCGGTTCACGGTCACCCGAGCTGTTAATGGATGTACGTCACTCACTAACCAACGCGCCATGTCCAAGCGCGTAGGGCGGACTGCAGAGTCGTCGGATTGTTCGGCCAACAAGGGTGGTAAGCAGGCCAGCGTAGATGGCTGCACAGCTTCTCCGGGTGCATCGTACTGACCACGGTGCATGACGTGTGCTTGACGCGGATCGGGCAGTTCGCCGTAGATCATTGTGCCCGGAATCTCAGCTTGCAACGCTTGCAGACTGACCGCCGCCGATTGGTGGGCGCGGCGTGCCTGTTCCAAACGCGGTGGCACCACGCGCGCGATATGTTTCAAGAATTGCGTGCGCAGTTGGAAGAGCAGTTCGTCGTCGATGCTCTCTTCCTTGGCGGGCGGCGATTTCAGTGCGGCGGCAACCGACTTGGGCACCACTGGCACGTCCTGGCCTTTCGCGAACTCCTTCCAACCAGCCAAGCTGTCGCGAGGGTCGTCTTTGGCGGCCCGGGCACCGCGGACGGCCAAGCCGTCCCAATCGCAAATGCCCCCGAATTCTGCCAGCACGAACGACTTCACGACCGTGCCAGGTTTGAGATTCAGTTGCTTTGTGGGTAGCACCAGCCTTGTCCATTGACCAGCCGGCGGCAACTCGCCCATGTGCACTTCGCTAGCGCTGGAGAACGCACCTTGATTCAGGCTCGCTACTTGTCCCCATCCGAAGCGGCGCTTGCCTTCGCTCGTACTCAGTTCCAGCATGACGGCCTGAGGGGCATGGACTGCGTCGGGATGCAGCCAGACTTCGACTTCGGCATCCACTGGAATAACACGTGGAACGAGCCCACCGGAAACGGATTGATCATGAAAGTGGCCGTAACTTTGGTGCAATGCACGCCGGCCGACAGGCACTTCACGCATCGCTGAAGAAATCCATTTCTCGGGGTTACGTGACGGATTCTTGGAAACGGATCCGACCGGCAGCCGATCATCCAACCACAAATCGTAGATTGTTTCGTCGCGGCTTGCGCTACTTTGTACGAGCCATTCATCCCAGCGACCGGCCACTTCTTCGGCGACGGCTTGCAGCTGCTGTGCGGTTGCCGCTTCGACACGCTGCAGTTCTTCCAAAGCAGTCTCCTGCTCGGGCGTAGGCAGCTTAAGAAACGGCGCGGTGTCTTGCCGATTCCCGTCCATGGCCGGGTCGGCCGCACTGTAGAAGAACGCGTAGTAGCTATAGAACTCGTTCATCGAAATGGGGTCGTATTTATGGTCATGGCACACGGCACATCCACCGGTGAGACCCATCCAAGTTTGAAACGTGGTGCTGGCCCGTTCTACGGCGTAACGAAACAGCCACTCCTCCTTAATGGCTCCGCCTTCTCCGGTGGTGACATTGCAGCGGTTGAATCCCGTGGCCACCAACTGGTCACGCGTAGGATTCTCCAGCAGATCACCGGCCAGTTGTTGGACGGTGAATTCATCGAAAGCAAGATTGCGATGAAAGGCGTTTGCCACCCAATCACGGTACGGCCACATGTGTCTCAGATTGTCCAAGTGCAATCCGTGGGTATCTCCATAACGAGCCAAGTCCAACCAATGGCGGGCCATTTCCTCACCATAGTGCGGCGATTCCAAGTAACGGTCGACCATGCGTTCGTACGCGTCGGGCTGGTCGTCTAGCAGATAAGCGTCGATTTCAGCCAACGTGGGCGGTAGGCCAGTTAAGGTGAATGCTACGCGTCGGATCAGGGTTTCGCGTGGAGCCGTTGGTTGAGGATGCAAGCCTTCGGCCTTCATGGCTCTCCACAAAAAAGCGTCCACGGGATTTTGTTGCCAGGCTTCGTCCGCTTGCTTGGCATCTGGGGGAGCTACCGCTTGCACTGGTTCGAACGCCCAATGGCCGGCGAACGGCGCGCCCTGCTCGATCCAACGCTTGAGCACGTCGCGCTCCGAGGCGGTCAGCTGACGAACTTGGTCTGGAGGCGGCATGACCGTATCGGGATCCTGGCTGACGATACGCTGCCACAGAGAATTCTCGGCCGGATCTTTGGAATCCAGGACGTGTGCGGCGCCCGACTCCTGGTCGAGTCGCAAGTCGGCTTCGCGAGCATCGCTGTCGAAACCGTGGCACTTGAAACAGGCAGAACTGAGAATAGGTCGAATGTCACGATTGAAATCCACTTCCTCGGACCGCGCCGATGGTTGACCGGCGGCCAGTTGGATCAAGGGGACCACAACAGTCATGACCGTTTTTTGAAGCAGCTTGGATCCGCGCATGTTGCTCCCATCGAACTGGTGCGAACAATTCCAGGTTGAATTCGGGCTGCTGGCGAGGTGGGATTGAGTAGCCAGCGTGGAGTTTCCTGACTCTATTGTAACCTCAATCCAACCCAGTTCGATGAGGCTGCCCCAAGACACGGGTCCCAGTTCTAGACACGGCGCCCAATCTCAGGACGGGTTTGCCGTAGCGATTGCAGGGCTTGCTCGGATTAGCCGAGCGTTGCCCCGGGAACAATCAAGAAATCTCCGTTTTGGGTCGACACAGCAGCGATTTTTCAGCGCCCGAAGAATTGGTTGGCTATCTTTGAGGGGCGCGACGTCCTAATCTCAAATTCGCCGGGTTCAACGCTGACATGGCAAAACCACTTGTCTTTCTTTTCGGTGACCAGGAAATCCCCCTGCAACTGGGCAAAGTTGATCGCGGGAAGCTATACGGCTCCAAGGACACCGAGGCGGTTGACGATCAGGATCAAGTCTGCGAGTTGGCAACTTTGGCGGACGATGGACGGACCCTGATTGGACGTGGCGGAACGGGCCTGGGATGGCTAGACGCCGACGGAAAGTGGTGCGACAAGGCGCAGCTCAATCCGCACAACGTGGACGGTGACCCGATTGAACCGGTCAAATCGTCGTTTGGGGCACCGATCAAGTTGTTTGACAATGCCTCTGTCGAAGATGTCCTGGATCACAGTATTCGGTTGGTTTACCAACTGCGTTTTGACGGCCCCGGGGAGTCCGAAGCCAGTGCCCAGAACATCGATGACCTGATGGTTGAGTTGAAACGAGGCACTATCTTCAAGTTTCCCTACAGTTATCGTGGCGGCTTGGAGGCAGATGTGGCGTTCTTGTTGAGCAATGAAGAAGACGAGCTGATGCTGCTGGTCGGCAATCCGACCGAGGTGGCGTTCGTCGGGATCCAGTCCCAAGTCACCGTCGACGACAGCGAAGCGGCTGGCGATGATGGCGGTGGGCTGATGGACTTTGACATGATCTAGTCACTGGTAGCGACTGGCAGCAAATTATGGGTGAAATCAACTTAGCAAACAGCTCCGGCCGCGATGCGGTCGTGGCCACCAACAGCGTGACCTCGGTCAAGCAAATACGTTGGCTGGACGAGCAGGGGCGGCAGGCCAGTACGGTACGCATCGTCAAGTCGACGTTGTCGCATGAATTACCGGCGTTGTTGGACGAGCACGGAGACTTGAGCCAGTTATCGCAGGTGCTTATCGAAGGTGATCCGGAGATCGACGTGGAGAATACAGGCCGTCTGCTCAAAGAGACGGCTCGCGTTTTCGTCGACAAGGATCGAGGCATCGTACGCAATGTGCGATTCTGGGAAATCATCAAGAACGCCGACGGAAGTCTTCGGGAACGCCGGCCGCGACAGTTGGCGGATACCAACATCTCCAGCGATACTCCGCTGCGCTGGTCCGGAGTCTTTGTTCCCAAAGAGCAGGCGGTTCGCAAGTTTGTCTTCTCCGGCAAGGCTCAGGTGCAGCATGTCAACGGATTGACCTACGACTTTCTGTATGCCATGGCCCAAGAATTGGAAGAGCGCCATTGCCTGATGCTGCTCGGAGCGGGCCCCAAATCGAACCAACCTCTGGTACTGCGCCGCGGCGGAATGCCCTATCGCGGCTTCCTGGAAGGGCGTACCCAAGGCGATCAGTACAGTTTGGTGCTGCATTTTTCCAACTTGGAACTGAAGACTCCCAAACCGGATGGTGGCTCCCAATGATGGATACGACTGTCTTGGACCGCTCCCGCTTTGAAGTCAAATTGGGCGAGTACGCGGTAGGACCGGCGACTGCACTATCTGACGCCACGGCATTGACCAGTGCGCAGGATTATCGCCGCGGATCTTCGCGGATGATGCCGGTAGGCAAGGAGGACATCGCTGCCAAAGTGCCGTCAGCGGAATACCACGCCAGTCGCAAAGTCGACGGAGAATTTACGGTCTTGAATTTCGTGGACGGCCAAGCGTTCAGCATCAATCCAGGAGGTACGGTACGCATCGGACTGCCGTGGCTTGACGAGGCCGCCCAACTGTTATCGCAGGCCAAAGTACGCAGTGCGCGCATTGCCGGCGAACTCTATGTGTACAACGACCAGCGTCGACCGCGCGTGCACGATGTGAACAAGATTGCACGTGGCCCCAAATCAGACAGTGATCTGCAGAATCTTCGCTTCGCCCCGTTCGACGTGATTCAGATCGATGAACAGGATCCGTCCGATGTCTACGCCAGCACGTTCCAAACATTGGAAAGTCTGTTTGGCGACAGCCAATACAACGCTCCCGTCGAAACTCGCGTCGTTCAAGACCGATCTGAAATCAAGCAATTGTTCGTTGAGTGGGTTGAAGGGCAAGACGCCGAAGGGCTGGTGCTGCGCAGCGACACGGCGGGACTGTTCAAGATCAAACCGAGACACACGCTGGACGTTGTCGTCGTCGGCTTCACGGAATCCACCGACGATCGCCAAGGCTTGTTGCACGACTTGTTGGTGGCCGTCATGCGCACCGATGGATCTCTGCAAGTGCTGACCCGCGTCGGAGGTGGCTTCAGCGAGGAGCAGCGGCGCCAAATGCTCAGCGATTTGAAGGACATGGTCGTCGAAAGTGAATACGTCGAAGTGAATTCCGACTATGTTGCGTACCAGATGGTGCGTCCGGAATGGATCATAGAAATCAGTTGTCTGGATCTGATTTCCCAAACGACGCGTGGAGGTCACGTTAATCGGATGGTTGTCGCCTTCGATGAAGAACAAGATAGCTACCGGGTAGTGCGCCGCATGCCTTTGGCCACGGCCATCTCACCGCAATTCATCCGGCGGCGGGAAGACAAACAACTTCATCCCAAGGACGTGTCCGCGGCTCAAGTTGCCGAGCTGGTGGAAGTCTCTCTGATCGACAGCGACGCACTCAGTTTCACGCTACCGACAACCCAAGTTATCAAGCGCGAAGTATTCACGAAGGTGCTCAAGGGCGAGACCATGGTGCGTAAGTTCGTATTGTTGAAGACGAACAAAGAGCGGACGACCGACGACTTTCCAGCTTATGTTCTGCATTACACCGACTACAGTCCTAATCGCAAAGAACCGTTGCAGCGAGAGGTCAATGTCAGCAGCAGCGAGTCTCAGATAGAAGCTCTGTTCCTGGCGATGAAACAGGCCAACATCAAGAAAGGCTGGAGCGAAGTTAGCTAGAGCATTCTGCTTTTGACGTGTAGGCGGGCTTTGGCCGCTTGCAGGATTGGGCGGCTAAAGCCTGGATTCCCGCGGATCAGGTGAGCGGCTGAAGCCTGGACTCCAGCCGACCAAGGGGTTGCATGGCCGGCCTCGTTAGGGCGCGACCAGACTGGGGTCCAGTCGTTTGGCGGCGGCAAACTCTTTCTTCGCCTGAGATGCCTGTCCCTGTTTGTCCAGCACGATGGCGCGCGTAAAGTGCATGAGGGCTTCGTTTGGATCGCCTAATTCGGCCTCTTGCAGATCGGCTTCCGCCTTTTCTAGATCGCCCGTTTCCGCATAGCACCGGGCGCGAATCAACACTGCTTCCACATACTGGTCCGGGTCCAAACCCACGCCATTGATGGCTTCCTCGATCAACGGCAAGGCACCAGCGCTATCGCCGCTTTGGACCTTCTGCTTGGCCTCATCCAAGGCAGATTGCACAGAAGCGATGCTCTTGGTGGGAATGGATTTGCTGCAGCCCAGGATGCTGGCAGCGATCAGAGTGAACCAAACGGGTCGTGCTAGCCAATGCAGCGTCATACTCAAAACCTTGTCGGTTGTTCGATGATAAGTCCAACGATCGAGCCGCGTGTTGTTCGCGGCCCGATCCGGTCGTTGATGCCGAATGCCAAGCCTTGCCTGACGAAACGGATAGATGTTCATCAGCTCAATCGGCGCGCCGAACTAGGGTTCGATCGATGCCACTTCATTGCCATCGCGAGTACCAAGTGCCCGCCAAGTGGCCAAGTCGATATTCTCGCTGACGAAGTGCACGGAGCCGTCACCCATGGCCGCATTGACACCGCCGGTGTGCATGCTTCGGGCGGCGATAATGGCGTGCTCTCCTGGCGCGTCTGGAATGGCACTCCAGGTGCCGCAGTCCAAGCCTTGCCAGTTGGGTGGCACGACGTGGTTGTACATCGTGCTCGAATAGAAACCAAAAGGCCAACCGTTCGAAAAATCGCTTCCGCTGAGCCAGCGTCCCGCCGAATTGAAGTGAAAACGCGAGGGGCCGGGGTTCGCCAAGCAGTTTTGCATGACAAAATCTGGATCCAGCAGACCTCGAGTTCGTCCTGGCATCGTAATGATGTCAAAGCGATTGTCCGGGTCGTTGTTCCTCAAATCGGATCCACTTCCTTTGTTGCGCTCGGAAAAGAACACCGTGTTGCTCAAGCCATCAGTATGAGCTCCTACCTTCAGCGCTTGCCCAATGGTGAAGGCACCGTTTCCAGCCGCTCGCAAGGCCCCGTTGCTGGCTCCGGTGTTGTGGTTATTTTGCGAGTCCAAGGCACCCCCGTAGGGCGTTGATCCACCGAAGTTGTAGCGGTAATTGTTTTCGCTAATGATGCGTCCCGTGTTCGGATCGGAGGGGCAAATAAACAAGTTGGCGGCGTTGGCATACGCTTGAAAGTTGACATTGGCCGGAGCTCCACTGCGGGTCATCCGAACCGCTGAGGGAGCGCCGAAGTCAATCAAGTTGTAGATGTTGTTTTGCTCCATGAAGGGCAAGATAAAAATGTGCACCGAACGGAAGCCAGTCCAATCGGTTGATCCAGCGCCTTGTTGCACACTGTTGTAATTCGTGTAGCTCTGGCGAGCGGCACCACCGCGAACCCAATCCGGGGCCATGCGGCCCGGAGGAAATTTCTTGTGCGCCGCTTCGTAGTTGAAGACCGCCAAGCCCATTTGTTTGAGGTTGTTGGAGCACTGCATCCGACGGGCAGCCTCCCGAGCAGCCTGCACTGCGGGCAGCAGCAAGCCCACCAGAATGCCGATAATTGCGATGACGACGAGTAGCTCCACCAACGTAAAGCCCTGCCGGTCCCTCCTGCGACCCTTCGACATGGATACGCACCCTTTCAAACTAAAGAAACAACATTGGATAATGAGTCATTTTGCTCGCGTTGAGCGTCAAGTATCGCGTTAAGGTTATCAACTTCCCGATTTCTGACAACGACTTATTTCAGGCTCTGCGGCTTCAGCTCATCAGCTGTGTAGGACCTGGCTGACTTCATGGTTTCTTAATGTTTTAGACTGCGGTGGCAACGCTCCCCTAAGGACCGTACTAGTGCGAGTCGCACGGACATTTGGCCGGCTTCATCAACGAAACGGTGGCTTATTTGTCGAGGACAGGTCACGCCAAATGTGAAGATGGTCTCGTGCGATTCACATCGACATTTCATCTGGAAAGAAGGTCGGGGACGCCCACCCGACGGGGCGAGCCGAAAAGCGAGCTGCTCGACGCGCGGAGAAGGGTCCGCTGGGCAGAGCACTTGGAACGGCTCTTTGGCGGTGCATCGCTCTACTAATTCCAGTGATTTATCGTGTTTGGCCCACATTCTGGCTGGATTTCTGGAGCCTGAAGCGCGGGCCAATTAGAGTTGAGGGGTCCGGATCGCAAAGCTCGCGGGCCGGTTCCCAACGCAGACCTTTTCTTATCTGCCTCTACCGGTGCTCATGCCTGCTGCTGGCCGCCCTCCGAGTAGATCAAGGCTCACCGACAAATTCGTCTTACGATGTCACAGACTGACGCGATAGCTTCATCCGCCATGGCCATTGTCGGAATGGCGGGACGTTTCCCCTGCGCGCGCGACATGCACGAGTTTTGGGACAACTTGTCGGCGGGCCGTACCGGTATTCGCCGCGTCATCCCGTCAGCCAGTAGCCGCCTGCCCAGGGATCCCAACTATGTGCCCATGGCGGCTACGGTTGAAGATGCGGACTGCTTTGACGCCGGTTTTTTCGGTATTTACCCGCGCCAAGCCCAGGAGATGGATCCCCAACATCGCCTGTTTTTGGAAGTCTGCTGGCACGCCCTAGAGGATGCTGGCTACCGTCCAGACGCGACTCCGGGTTCCGTCGGCGTATTCGCTGGCTGCCACATGAATACCTACATTTTCTTACGGCTGGCCGCCGACGCTCAGTTGCGCGGCGAACTGGCTGATTCATTTCCCGGAGGAAACCTATCCGCGGAAATCCTGAATGATAAGGACTACTTGGCGACACGCATTGCCTTTCACTTGAATCTGCGCGGCCCAGCCGTGGCGGTGCAATCCGCTTGTTCAACGTCGCTAATCGCGATTGCCCAAGCTTGCCAAAGCTTGAAGGCAGGTGAGTGCGATATGGCACTCGCCGGTGGAGCTACGATTACCTTTCCGCAAGATCAGGGCTACTTGCACACAGAGGACAGCATCCTTTCCCCAGATGGCAGTTGCCGGACGTTTGATGCCGACGCGAAAGGCACGGTTTTTGGCGATGGCGTGGGAGCGATTGTGTTGAAACGTGCCGAAGATGCGGTGCGGGATGGAGATGCCATTTACGCGTTGCTGCGCGGCTGGGGAGTTAACAATGATGGTGGAGACAAAGGCGGCTACACGGCACCCAGCATCGATGGCCAGACTCAGGCCATTCTTCGATCTCATCAATGTGGCGGCATTACCGCCGATACAATCAGTTACGTTGAAGCCCATGGCACAGGCACTTTGGTCGGAGATCCGATCGAAGTGGCCGCGCTAACCAAAGCGTTCCGAAAGACGTCGACCCGCAAGCAATACTGCGCGATTGCGTCTTTGAAATCTAACGTGGGACACTTGGATGTCGCGGCCGGCGTTGCCGCGGTCATCAAGACTTCGCTGGCCCTCCACCACCAGCAACTGCCACCGTCGTTGAATTTTGAGCGCCCCAATCCCGCCATCAACTTTGACGACAGTCCGTTCTATGTGCAGACCGAATTGACCGATTGGCAGGCCGACAGCGAAATGCGGCATCCCAGGCGGGCCGGAGTGAGCTCCTTTGGCGTTGGCGGAACCAATGGCCATGTGGTCTTGGAAGAGGCTCC
>JANQOL010000633.1 GCA_028289675.1 Pirellulaceae bacterium | reverse complement strand
CGATTCCATGGCGGCCCACGTCATGCAAACCCAGCGAATCGACGCGGTCATTGTCGGTGCGGACCGCATCACGGCTTGCGGCGACGTAGCCAACAAGATTGGCACTTATGGTCTGGCGGTAGCCGCGCGACACCACGGCGTACCAGTCTACGTGGCAGCACCCAGCAGTACTTTCGACCTGAGTCTGTCAGAGGGAGCGGATATCCCCATCGAACAGAGAGACGCATCTGAAGTCGTCTCGCCTTACGGTTTGGAGCTGGCGCCCGCGACCGCTCAAGTCTATAACCCGGCTTTCGACGTCACACCGGCTGAATTAGTCACCGCACTCATCACCGAACATGGTGTCATTCAACCTGTGTCCGAAGACGCCATTCGCCGTCACCTGACCCGCTAGTGCGAGTCGCACGGAGGTATGGCCTGCGTATCGACGCTGGTGGTTGCTCATTGCTTCGAACATGGGCCGCATCAATAGTAAACGAGCCAGACACGTTTATTCTGGCGGCACCGTTTTCTCGACCATTTGGAAACAACCAGCGATGTAGTTCTCACCTTACGCGTCTGCAGCTTGACCCCATACAGCGACTTCGTTGCCGCTGGGATCAACAAAATGAAATCTGCGGCCGCCTGGAAAATCGAAGATGTCTTCGACAATGGGTCGCCCCGTCGCTTTGACGGCATCGCGAGTGGCAGACAGATCGTTGGAATACAGCACCATCAACGTCCCTTGTCCAGATGTACTGGCGGGTCGCTGGCGACTGAAGCCCCCTTCCAACCCGGCACCTGAAAAACTGATGTAGTCCGGTCCCCAGTCCTGAAAACTCCAGCCAAACACGGACGAGTAGAAATCTTGGGTCGCCTGGGTGTCTCCCAGACTGAGTTCGATGTAGTTGATCGCATGGTGTGTGGGCGACATGTTGCACCTGAAACGAAACGAGGTAAACCGCGCAGCGAAAGAGCAAGCCTTACGGCTTGCTCATGTCATGGTAACTTCAGCGACAGCAGTGTGCCGCATCAGTTTGCGTCTCGCCTTAACTGGACCGTACGAAAGCTGGGCCGTCCGAACCGGCCCGTCCCTGGCTAGCTGGCCAGGGCGTCATCCAACTTGGACTTGGGCGGCATGCCGACAAAACGCTCGGCAACTTCGCCGTTACGAAAAAGCAGCAGCGTGGGAATGCTTTGGATCCCATATTGTCCCGTGACGGTCGGATTGTCGTCGATGTTCAACTTGCCAATCTTGACTCGGCCGGAGTGCTCTTCAGCCAATTGATCGATCAACGGAGCAATCTGACGGCATGGTCCGCACCAGGGAGCCCAAAAATCGACCAGCACACCCGAATCGGAATCCAAAACCTCTTGCTGGAAGTTGTCGTCAGTAAATTCAACCGTATGTTGCCCCATGATGGGTCTCCTTGCAAAAGTTCGGCTTGTACCAACAAGCCTGCCTGAATAGTGGGGTTTCGTGCCGGGTGGGCCACTTGTCGGAACATTGTCCGATCTGGCAGCCGCTTTGGCAACGTCGGGCAAGTGCGAATTCCGGGCCAACCAGCGGCATTGTTGGCTTGGAGCGCCAACATAAGGGGCTTTTAGGCGTTTGTGGCCGTTTCTCAACGTTGGTCTCACTGCCATGCGAGACACATGGTCAGATCGCCACACGCCGGTTGTAGAGGTACCATTCCACGGACAGAATGATCAGCGCGATGGCCAGCAGCCAGCGCCAATACTCGATGCGGACCAAGTCCCGTTGTTCGGCTGCGGCAATCTCCTGAGCGCCGATCAAGACCTCGCTGGCAGCCGCAATGCTGCTTTCTTGCTCACTAAACAAGTTCACGGTAAACATCTGCAGCAGTTGTTTGGCCCCGCTGGGTTTGGCTTGGTAAAACCCAAAGTCTTCGGTTTGGGTGTAAATCAGTTGCGCCTGGCCGCTGCGGTCCATCGTGACTGTCTTGCCGTCCGGATTGGAAATATCCACCAAGTCGTAGCGATTGGCCACGCTCAGCGACACCGGCTGGCCCGGCTGGATCGTCTTTGAACCCGCCGTTGAGACGGCACCCCCGAGGTACTGCAACGAGTTGAGCAGGAAGACTGGAAAGCTGCGTTTGATGGGCCAGTCGGTGTTAGGAATCACACCATCATCGGTCCGCTTCGCCAGCGGCATGCCGATGACCGCGTCCTGGTAGGCTTCCCGGGGCCCAACGGCCATGAGTACTCCGGCATCGGTTCGCAACAGTTCCGTCCCACCGGGCGGCGTCTCCAACGCTTGCCCTTCCACGATGCGAACCGTACCCATATCGACATACTGCAACATCGGATGTGCTCGATTGGTGTCGATAATAAACAGCGGCCCGGTTGGCTCGGCCGCTTGCCATCTTTCATCAGGCGGCAGCGTCCCGATAAACATCGTATTGGATTCGGGCATTTCCTCCGGCACACATTGATCGTAGATGAACAAATCAATCGTACCGCCTTCAGCCAACTGCTTGACCTCGGGCGTCGTTAGGGCGGTGGGATCCATGAGCCGGACCGTGGCCAACGCTTGAGCTTGCTCGGTGGCCAGGGCGGCTTCCAAAGGAGCGTTGCCGTCCGTCACCAATACCACCTCCAATTGTCGGGGTGGGTCCAAGCCGGCGAAGGCCACGTTATCGGCTGAGAAATCATCAACGTGTTCCAGTTCCAACCGCAACTGACCTTCCGAGACGTTTTGCAATTGGAAGCTCACGCCCGTGCTGGACAGGGGTTCGATGGACACCGTGGTCGCATCGATCAATTCGTTATCCAGTGACAAACTGGCGGTCATCTCGACACCCAACTCGCCAAAATTCTGGATCCGCGCAAAGGCCTCAATTTGGCCCTGGCTTTCCGCGTTCCTCTCCACGGTGAATGCCAAGACGCCCACGTTGTCGGGCAGCGCACTGCCGATCGAGATAAACTCCGCAGTCAGATTCCCCAAGTCCATTTGGGGCGCGCCAAAACCACCGTCGCTGAGAATGTACAGCATGGCCGGCATGGCCTCGGCGACTTGAACATCATTCAAATCCTCGATTTGACTGGTCCGGCCCGGGTTGGCCAACCCAGACGCCGCTCGCAGGGCCTCATTCAAATCCGTGGTCCGATTGGTCGCGGAAATCGCGGAAATCGCCTCACGTAGTTTTTTCTTGTCCGACGTAAATCCTTGTTTGACATCCGCGCGATCCGAGAAGGCGATGACCATGCCCACATCTTTACGGCCGAGCGCGTCGACCATCTTCAGAGCTTCCTCTTTGGCGGATTCCAACCTTGCTTGGCCCAAATCGGTTGCCTGCATACTGCAGG
Organism: Pirellulaceae bacterium; assembly: GCA_028289675.1. Classification (GTDB taxonomy): domain Bacteria; phylum Planctomycetota; class Planctomycetia; order Pirellulales; family Pirellulaceae; genus Aureliella. The sequence goes on along the minus strand of JANQOL010000633.1, from coordinate 3,276 downwards.
AATTGTCAATCATGAAAATCGACCGGGCTCCCAACGTTTCCTCTCCGCGAAAACCGGGGCGTAAGCAAGCCAAAATCAGCGCCAGCACGGCCAGCAACTGCAACAGCAACAACAAGTTCTTGCGCAGCCGCTGCCAAATACTATTGACGTGCAAGTCCTCGATCGTGCGTTGCCACAAATAGGTGCTGGGAACTTCCAAGGGCACACGGCGCAGCTTGAGGAAGTACAGCATGACAATTAACGGCGGCACGGCGGCCATCAACAGCCATTGCCACGGACTGAGCATGTTGACCCAATTCATCGCACCAGCCCTCGCTCACGCAAGTACTGTCCGACCATCACCTCAGCAGGGCGATCACTGCGCGTCAGGGTGTAAGTCATCCCACGCTGCGTGCAAAATTTACGTGCTTGCTCGATAAAGGAGGCCAACGTGGCCTTGTAACGCTTCATCACGGCCGAGCTCACCGAGATTTCGGCCTCATCCTGATCCTCGCAGTCCACCAATTTGAGATCACCGGTCATTTCCGGATCCATCTCTTCGGGACTCAGCATATGCAGCAAGAACACGTCCATCTGTTGACCAATCAACAGTCGGAGGGCCGATTCGTAACCGGATTTGTCCATCAGGTCCGTCAGCAACACCAGAATGCCGCGCCCGGTGTTGCGCAGGCAAAATCGCTTGACCGCATCGGAGAGTTGAAAGACCTCGTTGGGTTCTACCGACTCCATAAACTCCGTCATCCGCCACAACTGCGATCGGCCACGCAGTACAGGACTGGTGACATTCTCTCGCCCCAAGAATTCGATTCGGACGCGATCGCCACGGCACATACCGACGAAAGCCAGGGATGCTGCCAGCTGTTTGGCGGCAAAAAACTTGGTGGGATCTCCGAACGCCATCGAAGGGCTGGCGTCAACTAAGAAATATACGTGAAGATCTTCCTCTTCCAGAAACAATTTGAGGAACAGCTTGTCTAGCCGCGCGTACAGATTCCAGTCCACAAAACGCAAGTCGTCGCCAGGCACGTAGTTGCGATAGTCCGCGAACTCAACACTCTGCCCCTTGCGTCTGCTCCGCCGCTCACCCTTCATTCGGCCACGAAAGACCTTGCGGCTAACCAACTCCATGCGTTCCAGCCGCGATAGCAACTGAGGCGGTAGGAGTTCTTCGGGGGTGGTACTCGACATGCGTTAGTTGCTCTTCCAAGGAATGTCTGGCCGTCCAGAGTTTCTAGTTTAGCAGCTAGCGTGAGCCGCACGGGCAGGTGGCTCGCGGCATTGGTGAAATGGTCGACAAAACGCCCGAAACGACCAAACCCCGAAAACCGGAACCACCTTGTCTCCGTGGCCGAGTGGCTGAAGGGGCATCCAGCCAAACCAGCCGGCAACCTATACTGTGTCGATACGTGCCGGTGAACGAATTCCGGCCATCATCTTCGGCAATCAAAACCGAGTGACCAATCATGTTGATCCGCACCCATCAAGGCCGTTGGGCCGTCCTCGGCATTCTCGCGACCTGCGTCGTTGTCATTGGCCCAGCCCAAGTGAGCCAAGGCCAGTCTCGGCAAGCATCGCCGCTGGTGGTTGGCAAATCTCAAGGGTGCTTGAGAGTTGCTACTTACAACGTCTCGCTTAACCGTCGCCGCGCGGGGCAGTTGACGAAGGATCTGCAGGCGAGCGATCACCAGGCCCGCGCCGTCGCAGCTGTTATCCGCGCTACCCGGCCCGATATTCTGCTAATCAACGAGTTGGACTACTCGAGCGATACGAACCACGCGCGTCTGTTCAACCGAGATTACTTGGCGGACACCGACGTCGATTTGCTGGGAGGCGCCGCTTGGCCGATGAAGCACTACTACAGCGCCCCAGTGAATACGGGAGAGCCAAGTGGATTGGACCTGAACGACAATCAAAGCACGGATGATCCCGAAGATGCCTGGGGCTACGGTCGCTTCCCCGGCCAATATGGAATGGCCGTGTTCAGCCGTTTCGAAATCCAGCGTCGGGAAATCAGCACGTTGCAAAAATTCCTGTGGAGTGACATGCCGAACGCCATGCAGCCGGTACTAGGAGCGGAGAAACGTCCCTACTACGCGGACGACGTGTGGTCTCAGCTGCGTTTGAGTTCAAAGAGCTTTTGGGACGTGCCTATCGCAACACCGCAGGGCGTGCTGCACGTGTTGGCCAGCCACCCCACACCTCCTGCCTTTGATGGTCCCGAAGACCGCAATGGCTGCCGCAATCACGATGAAATCAGATTGATCCAAGCCTACATCGAAGGCGCGGATTTCATCAGCGACGACAATGGACGGCCGGCTGGTCTGAGTTCTAATGATCGGTTCGTAGTCGTCGGCGACCTGAACAGCGATCCATCCGACGGCGGCAGCCGGGGCGACGCCATCAATCGCTTATTGGCCCACCGGCGTTTGAGCCAACATGCCGCACCCCGCAGCACCGGCGCGGTAACGACGGCTGAAAAGCAGGCGGGAGCCAACGAACAACACTCAGGCGACCCGGCCGAAGACACCGGAGACTTTAGTGATCGAAGCGTTGGAAATCTACGAGTCGACTACGTACTGCCCAGCTCAGATTTCCAAGTCGTAGCATCGGGAGTCGTGTGGCCGGACTTGGAAGATGTCCCGGAGTCCGAGCGCGAGGCGGTGAAGCAAGCGCTGGCGGCCTCCGATCATCACTTGGTATGGGTCGACATTCGCCTGCGATAAAGTCGCGCCATGACCAGCATTGAAGGAATCTCGCAGCGGCGTCTATCCAACGGCGTCCAAGTCTTGCTGCTACCGGACCCGGGCCAGTCGAGCGTGACGGTCAACATGACCGTCTTTGTCGGTTCTCGGCACGAGGACGTCGGCCAAGCGGGTATGGCGCACTTGCTGGAGCACATGCTGTTTAAAGGTACGCCCACGCATCCAAACATCCCTCAGTTGATGAAAGTACGTGGGGCACGCTTCAACGGCACGACCTGGCTGGATCGTACCAATTACTACGAAACGCTGCCGGCGACCAACTCGCAGCAAGCTGCAGCTCAGCTGGAATTCGCGCTGGCTTTGGAGGCCGATCGACTGGTCAGCAGTTCGCTGCTGGAGTCCGATCTGGCGGCGGAAATGACGGTGGTCGGCAACGAGATTGAAAGTGGTGAGAACAACCCGCGACGTATTCTGACACAGCGGGTGCAAGCGGCAGCCTACAACTGGCACGGCTATGGCCGCGCAACGATCGGAAATCGCGCGGACATTCTAAGAACGTCCATCGACGACTTGC
>JANQOL010000779.1 GCA_028289675.1 Pirellulaceae bacterium | reverse complement strand
GGTGAGTTTTGGGTGGGCACCGGCGAAGCCTATGACAGCCTGGCCATGTTCACCTTGGGCACCGGCGTCGGCGGTGGCCTGATCGTCGATGGCAAGCTGATCAATGGGCGCAACAGCTTTGGCAGCGAATGCGGACACATGGTCGTGGATAGCCGCCCGGACGCGCGCCTCTGCTCCTGGGGTGGCGGTCAAGGCCATTTGGAGGCTTACGCCAGTGCCAGCGCTGTAGCAGCGCGCGCCAGTGAAGGCATCCTGGCCGGGTCGACAACATCGCTGAGTCAGCTGCTGGACCAGGGGACGTCCATTACGTCGAAACATGTTTACGAAGCGGCTGTGCAAGGCGACGGCTTTGCACTGCAGGTTATCGATGAAACCGCATTTTTTCTTGGCGTGGGCGTGGCCGGCGTGGTGCACGCGATTGACCCCGGTATTGTGGTGTTGGGTGGCGCCATGGACTTTGGCGGGCCAGACTGCCCGATTGGCCGGCGATTCTTGGAAGGAATCACCGCCGAATTCCATCGACGGACATTCCCAAATGTAGCCGCAGGCACGAAAATCGAATTTGCAACGTTGGGCGCGGCGGCCGGCTACATCGGCGCGGCGGGTATCGCCCACCAGGACTTCCACGCCGGCAGCTAAGCGCGCACGCTAAACTCACCACGCCCTGGAGCTATGACCCTGAGTACAGAGCCCTCTGAAATCCCCATCTCTCGCGTTCGCAACTTCTGCATCATCGCCCACATTGATCATGGCAAGAGCACTCTAGCCGACCGCTTGATGGAGCAAACCGGCACGGTCACCTCGCGCGAAATGCGAGAGCAGTTGCTGGACGAAATGGAGTTGGAACGCGCCCGTGGGATCACGATTAAAGCCAAGGCGGTAACTCTACACACCGAACATCAGGGTGAAACGTACGAGCTGAACTTGATCGATACACCGGGACACGTGGACTTTCAGTACGAAGTCTCGCGCAGCCTATCGTGCTGTGAGGGTGCCCTGCTGTTGGTGGACGCGTTCCAAGGCGTCGAAGCCCAAACGGTGGCCAACGCCTATGCGGCCCTAGAACACGATTTGAAGATCATTCCCGTCGTCAACAAGATTGACTTGACTTATGCCCGGGTCGACGAAGTCATCGAGGAAATGGAACAGTCATTGGGCGTCGATGGTAGCGAGGTTGTGCGCTGCAGTGCCAAAGCCGGCTTGGGAATCGACGAGCTCTTGAGTGCGATTATTGAGCGCATACCACATCCCGATGGAGATCCCCAAGGCCCGCTGCAAGCCATGGTCTTCGATTCGCACTACGACGATTTCCGAGGCGCGATTACCTACGCTCGCGTGATGTCCGGTACCGTCACCAAGGGCGACAAGATTCGCTTGGCCCGCGCCAATGCCAACTACGACGCCATCGAGATCGGACAGTTTGTTCCCAAACGGCGTCCCGCGAGTCGGTTGCGGGCCGGACAAGTCGGCTATCTCATCTGCAACATCAAATCGCTCCAGGACGTGCACATCGGCGATACCGTGGTGGCCAACGCCAACGAGGCTGCTGAGGCGCTGGAAGGCTATCAAGAACCCAAGCGCATGGTCTACTGCGGACTGTACCCTAGCGATGGCCAAGACTTCAAAGAACTGCGGGAGGCATTGGAGAAGCTAAGTATCAACGACCCCAGTTTTGAGTTTTCCCCGGAGACCAGCGAGGCGCTCGGCTTCGGATTTCGTTGCGGCTTCCTGGGTCTGTTGCACATGGAAATCGTCCAACAACGGCTGGAAGAAGAATGCGACGTCGACTTGGTCCAAACCGCCCCCAACGTGACCTACCAAGTGATCAATACGCGAGGCGAGGAACAAGAGATTCACAAGCCCCAAGACGTGCCCGAACCGCATGAAATTGAAGAGTTTCGGCAACCCATCGTTCGGGTGAACTTTCTAGTCCCGTCGGAACAAATTGGCCAAGTCATGAAGCTGTGCCAAGACCGTCGCGGCGTCCAGCGCAGCACGGAATACCTGAGCCAGAATCGGGCGATGCTGACCTATGATCTGCCACTGGCCGAAGTGATCTACGACTTGCACGATAAGCTCAAGAGTGCCACGCGGGGTTACGGCACCATGGACTACGATTTACTGGGTTACGAGCCGGCAGATCTGGTGCGCATGGACATCTTGGTCAACGGTAAACGAGTCGACGCGCTCAGCGTCATTTGCGACCGTCGTGACGCCGACCGCCGCGGCCGGGCCGTGGTCAAGAAAC
>JANQOL010000772.1 GCA_028289675.1 Pirellulaceae bacterium | reverse complement strand
GCCACTTGCCGGAATGGTACGTGCGATACCCTGCTGGCTTCAGCCGCTCCGCAATCGTGCGAGCCCAAGGCGGCCGTGCGCCTCGGCCACCAAAACTGCTGGGCGCGCCCGGCATACCGTCGCGATGCACCTGCTGAGGGTAGTAGCCAGTGATGAGAGCCGCCCGCGTCGGCCAACAGCGAGCTGTGTTGTAGAACTGAGAAAACCGCAACCCATTCTCGGCCAAAGCGTCCAAATTCGGCGTTTCAATCTCGCCTCCATAACATCCTGCATCTGAGAAGCCCATGTCGTCCGCGATAATGACGAGGAAGTTAGATCGCTCGGCGGCGGAACAACTTGAACCAACCACAACGAGTGTTACGAATCCGACAAGTATTGATCGCATAGCAATTTCATTGGTCGATGGGAAACTTGAAGGCTCGGAGCAAACGACGCTCGTCGCGTGTGAAAAACGACGCTCGGCGTGTGAAAGAAGAATTTGAGAAGTTCACTTAATCGCTGCGCCAACCAGCACGACAGCTTACCGGCTGAAGCCGGCTTTATGTGAGCTCCAGTTCTGGATTTCGGGAGTTCTGTGCGATTCGGATCACTGAAAGCACTGCTTAGCAAGCGCCCACAAGCGGCCTGCCGTTGTGGGCAGTCGTGGCCAGCCAAGGCAAGCACAACTTGGTATCTTATGCCCATCTGCTCTCGTCAAATGGACTTTAGGACGCGACGAGTCGACTACTAAACTCTGCGGTGGCGCATGGACTTCATCATACTTTGGTTGATTGTGGCGAGTGTCGGCGGACTGTGCATGGCGTTCGCCAACGGCAGCAACGATGTGGCAAATTCGTTTGCGTCCGCAGTGGGTGCTAAGGCGATATCAATTCGTCAAGCAACGTTAATTGCCGGTCTCATGAACTTTCTGGGAGCGGCGATGCTGGGTGGGATCGTTTCCGCTCGCTTGATCACGGGCTTGATTGACTCAGCATCAATGACGGCACCTCAGTACGTGGCCGCCATGTTGGCCGTGCTCTTCGCGTCCGCCACCTTTGTGCTGCTGGCGACGTGCTACAAATTGCCGGTGAGCAGCAGTCATACCATTGTGGGTTCATTGATCGGTGTCAGCGCTTACGCGGCGGGCTGGCAGGGAGTCAGCGTTGGAGAGCTTGGGAAGATCATCACTTCCTGGTTTATCTCACCCATTTTGGCCGCCCTGGCCGCTTATCTGCTGCTGAGGTTTATCCGACGCGTGATCACCCGCAAAGGTCAAGCGGGCGTCATGAACCGACTTCGATACTATCTGCCATTCGTGTTGGCCATCGCAGCTTGTGTGTTTGCAGTGTTGCTGATGAAGAAGAGCTTGAAGAAAAGCTCCGCACCGGAAGTCGTTGTTGCTGTGGCCGAAGATACCGGGCGTCCAGAAGTTCAGCTGCGTGGTGAGACGGTCGATCGATTCATGATCGAGGATTCACCGAAGCTGCCGGAGCTAGCGGCGTCACTCGAGCGGTCGTCCGTCAGCTTCGATCAACTGTTTCACCAAGGCTGGGGTTTCTTGGCGTTCGCACTGATCCTGATCCCCTACGTAGCGATCGTCAGCCAAGCGGTGCTCCGCGGCACGACGTCCCACTTGGAAGACAACGAAAAATCCGCCGAAAGTGTGTTCCGGCGATTGCAAGTCGGCACGAGCAGCTACGTTGCCTTCGCCCACGGCGCGAATGATGTCGCCAATGCCATCGCGCCGGCTTACGGTGTGTTCCTGATCTACATGGTGCAGCGGCAGGGATCTACAGGGACGCCGACGGCCGAACAAGTGGCCAACATCGGCGTACCGCTATGGTTGTTGGTGCTGGGTGGCGGCGGCATCGCGCTGGGCATTGGATTGCTTGGACACCGCGTCATCGAAACTCTGGGAGAGAAAGTCACCAAGCTCAACAACACGCGCGGCTTCTGCGTCGATTTTTCCTCGGCCAGTACCGTGGTCGGCGCATCCCTATTAGGCTTGCCGGTGAGTTCAACGCACGCGGCCACCGGAGCGATCATGGGCAGTGGCTTGGCCGACAGCGAGCCCGTCAAATGGAAAACGCTGACCGGAATCTTTGCCGGCTGGGTCATCACCCTGCCTGCTGCCGCCGGAATCGCCATTGTGTACTACATGCTGATCGCGCTGGTTGTCCGATAATCCAACTCGGAAATCTAACTCGGGGCGACGAATCCCCAAGCTCCAACAGGCTCGGTCTGTTTGCTCCGGCAGAACGCGTTCGCTCATCATAAGCCAGTATGACCAACGGCGAACGAGCCAGCTGTGTCCTCATGACTGAGCGTTTCCGGTTCTCGGTAGTCCTTGTCCTCCAACTCGGTTATGGCAATATCCGTAGCAAGGTCAGCGTTCACGTCGGCGGTCGCAGGCAAGATTGGCGACTGGGGCGGCGCGTCATTGTCGGTAACGACAAAGTATCGATCCGGATCCAACATATCTTGTTCTTCGTCGTCAGATGTTTGAATCCCTGGAACCGCCGGAGCGACCGGTGTCTGGTTCAGGTAGTTCACAACAGCTAGGGCGTCCGCGGGCGTGAGATGCCCGTCCGCGTTAACGTCGAACTGTCCATCCCATGCCGACAGATAGTGGTCGTCGAGAGTCCGTCCCTGGAACTCACTTGGTTGACTACTGATGGCATTCAACACGTTGATAATCTGCAAGCCATCGCTGGGCGAGATATAAGTATCACCGTTGACGTCCAAGGGATTATCGACGTTTGTCAGCGAGTATGCCCGACGCGTGTGCTGGACGTCGCTCTCAGGAAGCACAACTCGCTCCGCAGTGGTAGCCGCTGCCGTGTTTGGTGGCTCTGACGAACCGTGCGCCGCGGAAACTAGCGCCGACGAAGTGAATGCAGACGAAATCAGCGCCGTCGAGCTACCACCTCCAGCGGCCGTAATCTGATCTGGCGCCGAACTGGTGTTCCCGGACAGATCCCGCAACAGC
>JANQOL010000763.1 GCA_028289675.1 Pirellulaceae bacterium | reverse complement strand
GCCCGAGACCAGGCCACCGATCCTGTGGACGCAATTTCGGAAATGAAGCACTACGGCTTGCATCGTCACTTTACCGGCGGCACCAGCGTGGTCCTGTTTGGCGGCGGTTTCCAACCGGGACTAGTTTACGGTCGTACCGCCGACCAACGTCCTCTGCTGGCCGTGGAAAACCCCGTCACCGTCGCGGACTTGCATGCTACGATTCTGACTGCGTTGGGAATCAGCCCGAGGACAGCATTCGAGGTCGAAGGTCGTCCGTTCTACGTCACTGAAGATGGCTTGGGCAAGCCGGTTCGAGAGCTCTTTGCATAGTCCCAATCGCGCTTGAACTGCGACAAACCGATGGAATCATCAAGACGTCAGTTGCCCGGTGTAAAGCTTGGACTACGAGGCCGGTGTCAGCCAGCTAAGATGATGTGCCAGGTGGACGAATTGCAGTTGTTCTGCGGTCGCTTTGTCCATCGCCCCATAAAGCGGCGACGGCACGATATTACCTTGGTGCTGCTCAAACCGATCGACCGCCTCTAACAGCTCGCCAGCCGCGGTTTGGCCAGCGTCATTTTGATCGGAAGACGAATAGACAGTTTGTGGGGCGGTGGGCAGACCATCTTTCATCTTTTCCGACGCAATCATCTGCCTCAGCATCGGCTTGCCAATAGTGTTGCGCATGGCACCCATCATCAACCGCACCAACCACGGCGCTGGCGGAAAGCCATCTAGCGGAAACGTCAACCAATCTCGCAAGTGCTTGGCGGTCTGCTCCAAGTCCCAATGACCATGCTGCGTGTAACCGGCTCGCAAGGCCTGGATGTCTTGGCGGACGGCTTCCCAATTCTCGAAGCGCAATTCCCGGCGACTCATGACGGCTTCTTCCAGCTGTGCGAGTTTTTCACTGAGGCATTACTGCGTGGTCAGTCGGCGCTGAGTTGCCCTAGTTGCTAACGCGCTCGACATAATCGCCAGTACGAGTATCGATCTTGATGACGTTGCCCTGCTTGATGAAACCAGGCACGGTGAACTCGGCTCCCGTTTCGACCTTGGCAGGCTTCGTTACATTCGTCGCCGTATCACCTTTGGCACCCGGCTCACACTCCGTCACCTCCAATTCAACTTGAATCGGCGGCGTCATGGTAATCGGGTTTTCATTGAACAGAACCATGGAGCATTTCATACCATCTTTGAGGTACTTCCACGCGTCGTCGACCTGCTCCGCGGACAGCTCGTACTGCTCGAACGTTTCGCCGTGCATGAATACGTACGTGTCACCTTGCTTGTACAGATACTGCACGGAAATGTCTTCGACGTCCGCAGCCTCCAGTTCGTCGCCACCTTTGTACGTCCGATCGACCACCGTGCCACGCAACAAATTACGCAGCTTGCACTTGTACAAGGCGTTTCCTTTGCCCGGCTTGACGAAGTTCATTTCGATGATTTGGTAAGGATCACCGTCAATTTGAACGCGTAGCCCTTTTTTGAAGTCACTGGTCTTGTAGCTGGCCACTGCGGATTCCTTTGTCTGTCTTTATACTGGTGATTTGATCGGCAAGTCGCCTGGGACTTGGCACCACGGCTCGTCTCGCGTTGTTTGTCACCTTCGAACCGCACCCTGCCGCAATTCGCCTGACCATTGGACCGGCTTGCCTTGAGGATGGCGGCAGCCTCAATAACCAAACTCCTTGGCGAGCGAACCAGTCTGCTGGGCCGGTGAGTTCAATCGCCGAAGGTTGGCCGCTACCGATGAGTGTCCCAGTATGAGCTTACGTTGCGAGGGAGAATGCTGAGTGGCGACGATTCTAACGGCAAACAATGCCTCTGTCGAAGGCACTTTGAAGCGGTCTAGTTGTTGGCAAACCGCCCTCAAACGCAGTGTGCGCTCCGGCCGAGAATTGTGTCGACTGCTGGATTTGTCATCGGACGTAGCTTGTCCGACCGCCGAAGCCGACTTTCCCGTCTTCGCACCGCACGAGTTTATCAGCCGCATGAAGCCGGGTGACCCACGGGATCCGCTGCTGATGCAAGTCCTGGCGAGCCACCAAGAATTGGATTCGTCAGGCCGGCTGGATCCGGTGGGCGAGCACGGTTGTGAGCGTTCGCCGGGCTGTTTGCAGAAGTACCCGCGACGGGTCCTACTAATCACCACGGGAGCATGTGCCATTCATTGCCGGTACTGCTTCAGACGTCACTACCCGTACCAGTCAGCACCACGAGGAGAGATCGGTTGGTCGACCTGGTTGACGAACATCCGCAACGACCCGTCGATCGACGAGGTGATTTTGAGCGGCGGTGATCCATTGTCCGTCGTCGACCAACGACTCAAGTGGCTAGTAGCTGAGCTGGAAAACATTCCTCACGTGCAGAGACTACGCTTGCACACTCGTTTTCCAATCGTTATCCCACAACGGGTTTGCCCGGAGCTGTTGGATTGGATGTCGCAAACAAGGTTGGCGGTATACGTTGTCCTGCACGCCAACCATGCTCAAGAAGTCGATGCCAGCGTGCTCGAGGCGTTCGCGGGCTTGAAGTCTGCGGGAGCGATGTTGCTCAACCAAGCAGTGCTGCTGCGTGGCATCAACGATTCTGTCGACGCGCAGCTGGAGTTGTGTTTGCGATTGGCCAACCAGCAGGTGATGCCCTACTACCTCCATCAATTGGATCCGGTGCAGGGGGGCATGCACTTCGAAGTCTCGGACCAGCGTGCCGCAGAAATTGTCGCCGGCCTGCGACAGCAACTGCCTGGATACGCAGTGCCTCAACTCGTCCGCGAGTTGCCTGGTGAACTTAGCAAGACACCTCTCTAGCATCTCTCCCGGCCGGTGCGTCCCAAGACTGGCTCCGCTGCAAAAGATTGTCGTTCGCTCAGTGCAAGGTGCACCCGTAGCTCAGTGTATGCTGTTGATACTTCACCTAGCAACGAAAACAGGGCCAGCTTGAAGGCTGACCCTGCTCGTGATGTTCTATCGTAGAAGTGGTCTAGTACAACCACTCTCCACCGATGGACCAACCGTGATAGAGGACTTCGCCATCCACGTTCAGGAATGGGAAGCGACTGGGGGTGAAGGCCCCCGAGCCGATAGCGTTGCTAAAGTCCCGCGTATTCACGTTTTCCGGCGCCAGGGCGACGTTGTCCACATACAGCAGGTTGTAGGACGTTTTGACCGACCACGAGTGCGTTAGGCGGTAGATGGTCGACGCCGTGAACTCAGTCAGGTAGGCCGTCTTGCCATCCTGCATGAACTCGCGAGCTCCAGGGATGGAGTTGGCAAACGTCTGAGCCTCGACTTCCGCATGGTTGCCAAAGATACCGGCCTTGCCTTCAACTCCGACTTGGATGCCAGGAATCATCGTGACCCACAGATCACCACCAACTTGGAAACCGGTCAATTGGTTCCGTGTGTGCGTGTCGAAATTGAAGAAACGTAGTTGGTTGAAAGTAAACGTGTTATTGTTACTTCCCGTTGCGTTGAACCCAAACCGCTCGTCCAGGTCGAAGTAGCGAATCCCCGCCAGCCACGAGCCTTGCACACGATCATAAGGACTGACCCAGCGACGGCGGTAGTTGACTTCGCCGTTGTGCAATTCAGAGTTGTAGCTGACCGTGTGGATAAACGATCGGTCCGTATCGTCAAAGCCACCTGCAGGCGAGGTGCCAAACAGGCTGAAGACAGAGAACAGTGTTGGGTTGCCGGAGGGAACGGTACTGATGGTCTCACTGGTTTCCCAATTATTGAGACCAAAGTAGCGAGCTTCCAGATTCGAGCCGACTCCGGTTTGCAAGTTGGCGATGATTTCCAGGCCGTAGCGAATACGATCCAAGCTTAGGTCGGATGAGCGAAGCGTGGTGGCGGTGTTGACCGAGTCTTGGGAGATCAGATCCGAGACTTGGAATTGTCCGGTCGTGAGGTTTTGGAAGCCGGTAGAGAACCCGCCAAAGTCGCTGGTGCGTCGCAGGCCAATGGTTCCGGCGTAGACGTCGAACCAACGTTGCGCACCCAAACCGCCTTCGGAATACGGCATGAGCAGACCTAAGACACCGCCGCCAAGCCCGCAACCTCCGCAAGCTCCACAGTCGCCGCCGATTCCGCAGCCGCCACCGAACAATCCGCTGCCCCGTCCGCCACACGAGTTGCAGCCGCCCATGGCGTCGCAGCCCGCGTCACAGCCGCCCATGGCGCTCGCATACATGACGTCCATGGGAGCGGGCCCGGGAAAGGCCATACTCATCGGTGCGTCAGGCATCATGCCCATCATGCCGCCGGCTGGCATCACGCCGCCCATGCCAGGAGGCATTCCATAAGGCGAGCCCATGGCGGGAGTGTAGCTAGCGGCTCGAGCCTCAGATTGCCGCTTGGCGGCAGCCGAGGCAGGTTTCATCGGCGCTTGCCCATGAACCTCAACTGTTGTGAATCCTTGAGCACTTACGAGGAGAGCTAGCCCCACCGTCAGCCAGTGCATACGACCACTGAGCATTGTCATCGATTTCTCTCCAGCGGCACTTCGTCCGTGTTCGGCTTGGCTATGCACGCACGGTCAACCCGCGTTGTAGCCGGCGCATAGCGTAAATTCGGTTACACCCGAAAACTCGTTACAGACGTGCTTATCGGCACCGTTCGCCCGAAAAGTTTGCCAGAACCGGAATAATCCGAACGATCACCCGCAAATCCGGAGGTCCGTGTGGGAAGCCAGGCAATTCAGGTGGAGCTTACGGCCTGGCTGGTTCGTCGCAGCAGTAGACGCTCCAACGGGTGCGAGATTCGACCGGTTCTCTGCCATTAGGTCCGCGCGTACGGTGCGTGACTCAGCCCCATCGATGACTCGTATCTCAAGACGGCCAAGACCAGCAGCACCAGCGAACCTTGGGCGGCAATGACGGTCAACGGTCCCGTCAGAAGCCAAGTGAGTGTGCTCCCAGGAGAGGCGACCGGGGCCCGCCAAAACAGCCAAGCGCACGCCAGTCCGATTGGTAGACCACACAAGATGAAGGCACGGAGGCTAAATCGCTCCGCCCAGGCCCACCGCGACGCCAGCCAGCTGACATTCAAGCCAGCAAACAACGAAATCAGCACGGCCATCAGCAACATGCTGGGGTGGGACAGCTGCATCAGACTATGGCAAAAACAGGCAGCCAATCCAGTCCAACAGCCCAGGTCCCAGATGCCGAGTGTCCAGCCATCGGGCTTGGCAGCCGGATCGGGCAGGCAGCGGCGATCGAAATAGGCAACCAGCCAGCCTGCCGTCACCAAACAACTGGACAGCAACAGG
>JANQOL010000736.1 GCA_028289675.1 Pirellulaceae bacterium | reverse complement strand
GCTCGATCGCGTTTGCGTTGCGATTCCAGGGATTCGTCACCCGCAGGCTGCCGGCCGGTCGATGCGGTGACCGTAGGAGCTGGCGACCAAGCACCAACTCCAGCTGGCGCAGCAGTGGCTTCAGGAGGAGTCGCGCTGTCCGACAAGTCGATCTCCGACAAATCATCTAGAAACCCCTGAGGTGCCGCATCAGGGGGTGGTGCGTTCACCAACGGGTCCAACTCGTTAACAAGCGGCGCCAACTGACCATCGGAAAATGCGTCCACTGCCAGGGGGGCATCGGCAACTGGAACATCGACAGACAGATCAGGCAAGAAACCATCAATGTCTGGAAAGTCCGTTCCATCGGCGTCCTGCGAAACGACTTCTTCGCCTAACAGAATGGGCTGGACTTCGGCTGGGGCTACGTCAGCGGGAGCGAATCGGTGGCTGCATCTACGGCACTTGAATTTTCTGTGGCCGACTTTCGCTCGGGGCAGTTTGTAACGTTTGTCGCAGCGCGGACAATTGAATTTAAAGACGTCTTCCGCCCCAGCGGAGTCCTGCCGCTTTGGCTCCTCGACGGCGGTAAACTTGGCTGGGCACTTTCGGCAAGCAACCCGCCGGCCTATCTTAGAGGCGGAGATGCGATGCGATTTGCCGCATTCGGGGCAAACCACCCGGACCTTGGTCGCCGTCAAATCCTGACCTGACTGCGCAGTCGCCGTATCAGGGGGCTGGATCGCTAAATCTGCGTCTGAGCTGACAACAGCACGGTCGCTACTGATCTCGGCAACTTGCTCGTCGTGGGCCAAGGAAACCAGGGCATCGGGCACTGCGGACGAATAATTCCGCTCTGCGTGCAGTGATTGACCGCATACATCGCACACTGATGCCGATGGGTCGGCAACCGCAAACCCACATCGACCACATTCCATAATCTCCCGCCTCTCTCGTCTGGAAGGGGGTGTTGTACGATGGCGTAACCACGTCAGCAAGCGACGCAGCATGAAGAATTCGCTAAGGCCAATCGATTCCCGCGGTGGATTCACGAACGTTCTGCAATGAAGAACAGACCGGTGCCTGTCGGTCGCGCGGTACGGCTCAAGGACTCACTCAAGGTTTCGTGCGTAAGGTTGAATCGTTCCATGTGCCAGCTCGCAGAAACAGCCCCGAGTCGCAGCTTGATCCGCAACTGCGCAATTGCCTTCGCGGCGAACGTGGGCTACAAGGGTTACACTGTTAGATGCTGGCAATGTTATGAGCTGGTTTGATCTGTAACTGCTCCAATGAAGACTTCAACGATTGATGTGACCGCTGATGTGCTGGTCGTGGAAGACGACGCAGACACGCGTGCCAGCCTGCGCGACGTGCTCGAATTGGATGACTATTCGGTGGAGGTCGCCGCCACGGCCGCCGAGGCGCGGCAGAAGATCCAGTCGCCAGGTGCAGCGATCATGATCCTGGACCGAAACCTGCCTGACGGCATGGCCGAGGATCTGCTGCCCGACTTTCGAGAGCTGGCGCCCGAGACCGAAATCATCGTCGTCACGGGCTACGCTGACCTGAACAGCACGATTGCCGCCCTAAAAAATGGGGCCGTCGACTTCTTGCTAAAGCCGGTCAATCCTGAAGCCTTACGCAACAGCATTTCGCGCATCTCAGAACGACGGCGCATGGAACAGGCGCTACACGAAGAACACGAGTTTGCGCGGCGTATTTTCAAAACGGCCGAAGCGGTGTTGCTGGTGCTGGATTTGGAAGGCCGCATCGTACGGTTCAATCCTTACTTGACCAAGATCAGCGGTTGGGAACTGGAGGAAGTTGCCGGCCTCGATTGGTTTGAGACTTTTCTCCCGGTTGAATACCGTGAGGAGATCCGCGAGGTTTTTCTCCAGACGGCTGCCGGCGTCGAAACACGTGGCATTGTCAATCCCATCCTGACCCGAGAGGGGCTACCGCGACAGATTCGCTGGTCGAACACGACCATTAAAGACGAATCCGGTGTGACCATTTCCGTACTGGCTATTGGCTTAGACGTTACTGATTTAATCGAAGCCCAACAGCGCGCCGTGCGTTCGGATCGCTTGGCAACCATTGGCCAGACGATGGCCGCCCTGGCCCACGAGAGTCGCAACGCGCTGCAACGCATCCAAGCCAGTTGTGATCTGCTGGGATTGGAATTGCAGGAGCGCAATGGGGCCAACAAGGACCTGCAAAAGATTCAGCAAGCGGCCTGCGATCTGAACACGCACTTGGAGGAAGTGCGGTCATTCGCGGCTCCCATTCAGTTGAGATTGGAACGGGTCGCCATCTCGACCGTCTGGCAACGGGCCTGGGAGCATGTCAAGCATTTAACGCTCGGACGCACGGTCGTGCTGCGTGAACAGCAGGCAAGCGAAGCGATCTGTGAAATCGATGTTCTCCGCATGGTGCAAGTCTTTCGAAATCTGTTTGAAAACTCGCTCTTGGCCTGCCAAGATCCCGTGGAGATCGAAGTTGGCTGCAAGGAGCTGCCAACCAACAAAATCCAATTGAGCGTGACCGACAATGGAACCGGCCTGCTGCCGGAACAGCAGCACAAAGTTTTCGAGGCGTTCTACACGACCAAAGAGACAGGCACCGGGCTGGGTATGGCCATCGCCCAGCGTATTGTCGAAGCTCATCAAGGAACCATTGCGGTGGATGCCGCATGGCAATCGGGAGCCCGATTTGTGATCCAGTTGCCCAAATCGCAGGAAGAGTAGACAGCGGGGACACACGTGGACATCGAACGCCAAGCTCGCTTGGATGCGATTCTCGAAAACGCGGTCGATGCGATCATCACCATTGACGCGCGGGGGACGATTCAAGACGTCAATCCGGCGACAACCCGCTTGTTTGGATACTTGGCTGAGGAAATGGTAGGCCAGAATGTCAGCCTGCTGATGCCAACTCCCTACCGCGAGGAGCACGACGGATATCTACAGAACTATCACGACACGGGTCAACGAAAGATTATCGGTGTCGGCCGCGAAGTCATGGGACAGCGCAAGGATGGTTCGACGTTTCCAATCCACCTGGCCGTCAGTGAGTTTCGGGCCGGCCACCGTCAGTTGTTCACGGGAATCGTCCGCGACATTTCGGACTTGAAGGCTGTCGAAGCTGAACTTAATCAACTGAACGATCAACTGGAACAGCGCATCCGTTTGAAAACTCAAGAGCTCAAGGCCGCGCAAGCTGAATTGGTGCGTCAAGAAAAACTGGCCACACTGGGTCAGCTGTCGGGCGGTATCGCGCACGAGATTCGTAATCCCCTGAACGCCGTCAAGACCTCGGCCTACTATCTCCTCCATGCGCCCAATCCGACCGAGGCAAAAACCAAAGAACACTTGCAGCGCATCGATCGGCAAGTAGCGTTGATCGACAATGTCGTGACTGCTTTATCGGACGTTGCGCGTCTGCCAGAACCCGATAAATCTCGTCTAGATGCCGGCCAGTTGTTGCACAACGCTGTTCATTCAATGCGCTTGGCCGACACCATTGAGGTCAAAGAAGATTTTCCACGCGAGACCGCACTGGAGATCGAAGCGGACGAGCAACAGTTGTCCATCGTCTTCAGAAATCTGCTTCGCAATGCGCAAGATGCCATGCCCAATGGTGGTCAGCTAACGGTCGGATCCAAACTTGACCAGGAGTTCGTCGCGATGTTTGTAACGGACACGGGTTGCGGAATATCACCCGACGATTTGGCCCGCATTACCGAACCGATGTATACGACCAAGGCTCAGGGTATGGGGCTGGGCTTGGCGATCTCGAAGACCATCATCGAGAAGAACGGAGGCCAGTTGCAAATCGAGAGCCAGCTCGGCCACGGCAGTACCTTTTCGGTGCTATTGCCCGCCGCCTCGGACCCAAAGCTCGACTAATGCGAGTCGCACGGACATAGGGCCTGTTTCATCAACGCAGTGGTCGCTCATTCCGTCGAAAACAGGCCACATCAAATTTAAAAATGCCCTAGTTGTTCAAGCACCACAATCGGCGTCTTGCAACTATCAGGGTCAATGTCGCGTGTGGTGGCCAGTCCGGCTGGGATACACGACTTCCAGTTCGTTCTCGATTTTCAGTGATCCGATCACGCGTCGCAGGAGTGCTTGGGCCATCTGCTTGAGAAAGTAGGAACTGACTTGCCCGACCAGCACGAGTGCGCCGTCTTCGACGTAGCAGTGAACGGTGCCCAGCTCCCGATAACGCGACCTCTTGAGTACAGCTTCGGCCCGCGTGGCGATCGAGCTATCGCGCGGCGGTAAAGGCCGGGGCCTGGTCAGGCGTTGGCGCCTCGTGCGAGGGGCTATGATGGCTTTCGACATGATGGACTCCAATCGTGCGGCAGGTGGGCGGGCTGTCTCAGTCGCGTCGCACTTGTTGGCAAACGTAACTTAGAAGCAAACCACATGCCGAAGCGACCCGCTTCATGGTGTTCCTCGGCTACCCAGCTCTTTGGCTACTCAACAGACCGTCGCTTTCCTAAACCTTTGCGTCTAACGTGCGAGTTGGCGCCCTCAGCGAGCAGGCTTTCGAGTCAAGCTCACCGAGTGTGACGCATTCGCACAGAGCGACATTCACAGTTGCCACAACGGACCGCTGTCTGCGAGATTGTCCGGCGGTCTTGGCCGGGTAGCGCAGTGAGTTTTGTCACCTCAGGTAGAGCTTTCGCGGTCAGTGCACACCTTCTGTCCGCACCGCCGTCGATCCCCGTAGCAGAGACGTGTTTTGGCACACGCGTTGCGGGTATCTGGCCATACCCACTTTGAAGGTCACCGACATGAAAATCATTCTGGCACTAGACGGTTCACCCGAATCCCTGGCCGCCATTCACGAAATCGCCAAACTTCCGTGGAGCCAACCTCCTACAGTCACTGCTGTAACTGCACTGGCGGATCCACCTCACCACTTGATCGCCACTGACGGCGAACAGTCTCTGGCCGAGTTGGAACGCGAAGCAGCGACTCAGAACTTCGAGACCGCGCGGCAAATACTTGACGGCTGCTGCGAATCCATCGAGTCTTGGTTAGAACGTCGGCACCCCCGGCAACTGATTTTGGATGCCGCCAAACAACAAGACGCCGACTTGATTGTCATGGGCGCCCGCGGTCACTCCGCCGCCTATCGTGTTCTGTTGGGTAGCACGGCCGATTACGTCGCCAACCACGCTAAATGCTCCGTGTTGACTGTGCGGAATGCCCAAGCACCGGATGACTCGATGCAAGAAGCCCGCGAGTTTCGAATCGTGATGGCCTACGATGGTTCCGAGGCTGCGCAAGAAGGCTATCGACAACTATGCGATTTTCGGTGGCCGGCTGGAACGACCAGCGTGCATCTGTCGATGGCGCTAGAGCGACCCAAGATGATTCCTGATGACGTGGTCTACGACCCGCCACTGGTGGCCGACTCCGAATCCATGCTGTCCCAGCTAAAACGGCCGGATGAGATTGCTGATCAAGTTCACCAATCGGTGCGAGAAGCACTGCATATTGGCAACTCGATCCGCAGTTTGGCGGAGCGAAAAGAGGCCAATTTGGTCTTTGTGGGTGATACCGGAAAATCCGCCGTGGCCAGATTCCTGCTGGGCAGTACGTCCCGTTATCTGTTGCACCACCTGTCTTGCAGTCTATGGATTGCTCGCAAGAAACAATGGCACTGATGGGCGTCCGCCCTAGCCGATACCAGCACCTCTCACACAGCTAGCAAACATGCCATCCTTGCACCGCATCATCAGGCACCTACTCAGCCGTGAAGGCGCAGGCTGGCTGCTCTGCGGCATCGGCGCGATCACCATCGTTCTGCTGCTCGCCCGCAGATTGTTGGGCAATTGAAACGAACCTTCCCGCAGCCACCAATGAAAGAGATCACCATGAAAGTGCTACTGGCGACCGATGGCAGTCAACGTGCGGAAAATGCAGCTGCACTTCTGGCTCACCTCCCTCATTCAGAACAAATCGAACTGGTTGTGTTGTCGGTAACTCAGCCAAGTTATCTTCACGGCTCCCACGAGGGAATCGAGTGGATCAAGAAACAGCAAAACAACGAGCGGCTGCTGGCTTCCGAAGCTTGCCAGAAAGTGGCCGACATGTTTCAAGGCGCCAACGCTCGCGTGACTTGGAAAACCTGTGAAGGGCATCCTGGCCGTCGAATCGTGACCGAGGCCGACGACATGCAAGCCGACCTGATCGTAGTTGGCGCGGAAGGCCACTCGATGATCGATCGGATGCTGCTGGGCAGTGTCAGCGATTTCGTCGCCACGCACGCCAGCCAATCGGTACTGGTCGTACGGCCCACCGGCTTAGAAGAAAAACACGGCCAAGCCTTCAAGGTTTGTGTGGCTCATGATGCTTCCCAACCTGCCGAATACGCGGTCGCGCAACTGAGCAAATTCGATTGGCGTCAAAACACGCACATCCATGTCGTCAGCGTTTTGAATTTCCCGTTCATCTATACCGACCAGCCCGTCGAGATTCAAATCGACCCTATTCGTCGTGCCACCGAAAAATCACTCGAAAAATCGGCCGCTTCACTGCGAGAACTATCCTCGCAAGTTTCCACCGCGGTGATTGAGGCCCATCACATTGGAGATGGAATTGTAAGCTTCCTGGATCAAAACGATTGTGATTTGGTCGTACTGGGCAGCACCGGCCAAAGCCTGTTGCAGCGCTTCTTGCTAGGCAGTGTAGCCACCTACGTCCTCAGGCACGCGACCTGCTCGGTGTGGATTGCCCGAGAACAAGCCGACAAATCGCAACCTGAGCAACGTGACGATCAAGCGGAGCCAGCCCAGCATTCTTAGCCACGGTTACCCCGTGCGGCTCATCCTCGTCCTCTAGCGGCGCTACCGGTTGGCTCCGAATCCGTATTTGGTAGCGACCCGCCATCTGGATCGCGAGTCAACATCCGTAGTGGCGGAGTCTCCAAGTCGTCGAACTGCCCGCTACGAATGCAGTAGATGCAGGCCAGCAAAGCGGAACCACCCAGCAGCAACGCGATGGGCAGAGCGATGTAGATGACATTCATGCTTGGCTCCTAAACGTTGGTACGCCCAGTGTAATCGCTAGCACACTGAGCGAGCTGATGGGCATCAGAATGGCGGCGAACAACGGGCCGATCCAGCCCAGCATGGCCAAGACAACCGCCACCAGATTGTAAGTCAGAGCAATGGCAAAAGTCGCCCAGATCAGTCGCTGCGTGCGAGACGCCCCGGTCATCAAAGACAGTAGAGATCGCAGGTTTCCGGTGGCCACAAACACGGGTGCAGCTTGTAGGCTCAGTTCGGCGCCGCCGTGCATGGCGATGCCCACATCGGACGCGGCCAATGCGGCGGCATCATTGGCACCATCACCGACCATGACCACGTTGCGCGACTCTTGCTTCGATCGTTGGATGACTTCCAGTTTTTCTAGGGGCGACAAACCGCCGTGGCAAACTCCGGCTGGTAAATCAAGCTGTGCACCAATGCGCTGAACGATCTCGGGATGATCCCCGGAAAGTAATCCCAGTTGCCAACCTGAATCGCGCAGCGAGTTCAATACTTGGATGGCTTCCTGCCGTATTGGATCTTGAATTCCCACGACTGCAGCCACCCGACCGTCGATGGCAACAATGACTGGGCTCTCATTGTTGGCCAAGCAAGTTGCGTGTGCGGCCTCAAGGGTAGCCGGCATGTCGGCTCCAGCCGCCTGCATGAATTCCAGGTTGCCTATCTCGACCCGCTGACCCTCCACGGATCCGATGACGCCGCCGTA
>JANQOL010000714.1 GCA_028289675.1 Pirellulaceae bacterium | reverse complement strand
GATTCGCGACTACCCTACTTGCAATCCGAAGTGGTGTGGGCCGTTGAGCACGAAATGGCGCGGACGGTCGAGGACGTCTTGGCGCGGCGGACGCGAGCTCTGTTTCTGGACGCAGCCGTCGCCAAGGAGATCGCGCCTCAAGTGGCGGAAACCATAGCGGACATGTTGAAACGCGACGAACAGTGGTGTCGCGACCAGACCTCCAGCTTTGCAGCCCTGGCGGAGGGCTACTTGGCGACGAGCGCCCAATGAACACGCCTCCGAAGACAACTCGCGCTTGTGATATCATCAGCGTCGCCTAGTCCGCCATTGATGAACAGCAATCCGCTACCCGAAATCAGAAGTGATATTCCATGAGTTTTGAACAACAAACGCCCTATCCCGTTGCCCAACAGCAGCGATTCCCATGGGGATGCTTGTTTGGCGGATGCTTGGCTGCCGTGCTGCTGATGGTTGGCTCCTTGGGTGGCATCGGCTTTGTCGGTTATCGGTTCTACCACGCGCAGATTGCCAAATACACTTCCGATACGGCAACCGAGTTGCCTGTCGTGGAAATTTCCGAAGAGGAGCGGCAGCAGCTAGACGACCGACTGGAGACGTTTGGAGAACAAGTCAAAGAAAATCGCGCCACCGAACCGTTGGTGCTGACCGAACGGGATATCAATGCCCTGATCAGTGGTGAAGACGAACTGCGCGGCCGAGTGTTTGTATCGATCGAGGGCGAGCAGCTGTCGGCCGAAGTCAGCGTGCCCACCGATATCATCCCTGGTGCCGAAGGCCGATTCTTCAATGGCTCGGTCACCCTGGAGGCCAATCTCGAAAACGGCGTCCTGGTGGTCCGCGCGCAGGAAGCGTCCGTCAATGGCCAGCCCGTTCCGGAAGACATTATGGCGGGCATCCGCGAGGAGAACCTGGCCGGCGAAGTCTACGATGATCCCGACACGGCGAAATGGCTGCGCAAGTTCAAGAAGCTGGAGATTCGCGACAGCCAGATCATCCTGACGCCAGCCGATCCTCCGCTAGAGGAAATCGAGTCCTCAGGCAACGAATCGGAGGGCAGCGAACCAGAGGGCAGCGAGTCCACAGAACAGGAACCCGCTGGCGTCGACGCAGCCGAAGACGGTTCGGAGGACACAACGGACGAATCCAATTCGGCTGCGGAATCCGATCCACCAGCTGGCCAGCAGCGCGAGTCCAAACGGCGCGAAGCCGACGACGACGGCCAGCCGGCTTCAAGCGCGGAGTCTCCGCCAAAGTCGAAGATACCCGCAGACCCAAAAACTTGACATTCTCTCAACCAGGACCGCGCGCCGAGTCGACTTGCCGACCGCCAGCTTTGCCGGCGGTGGCAAATTCAAGCACAATGCACCAGCAGAGCTGGTGGCTTACACAACACAAACTACGGAGTCGCGCCGAATAAGCGTTCGCGCAGAAAGGAATAGGCTAGTGCCTGCATATAGGCTCGTTGCTTATTGTTGGCGGCCCCACCGTGACCACCTTCGATGTTCTCGTAGTAGCTCACGTCGTGTCCTTGGGCTTCCATGAGCGCCATCATTTTTCGGGCATGGCCCGGATGCACGCGATCGTCCCGTGTCGATGTCGTGAACAGGACAGCGGGATATTCGACGTCCTCCTTGATGTTCTGATACGGCGAATAAGTTTGAATGAAGTCCCACTCACCGGCGGAGTCCGGATCACCGTACTCGGCCATCCAGCTGGCCCCGGCCAGCAGCAAGTGATAGCGTCGCATGTCCAGTAACGGAACTTGGCACACAGCCGCGTGAAACAGCTCCGGGTAAATGGCGACCATGTTGCCAACCAGCAGGCCACCATTGGAGCCTCCTTGGATTCCTAGCTTCTCCGGACGCGTGACGTTGCGCCGCGCGAGATCTTGGGCCACAGCCGCAAAGTCTTCGTACGCTCGCAATCGATTCTGCTTGAGCGCCGCCTGGTGCCAGCGCGGCCCGTACTCGCCACCACCCCGGATGTTGGCCACCACATACACACCGCCTTGGCTGGTCCAAGCTCGACCGACGCCGGCGCTGTATCCGGGAGTCAGTGATATCTCAAAGCCGCCATAGCCATAGAGCAGGGTCGGATTGTCACCATTGAATTTGAGATCACTGGCAGCCACCATAAAGTAAGGCACGCGAGTGCCATCTTGACTGGTTGCGAAATGCTGGCTGACCTCCAAGCCGGATGCATCGTACATGGGAGTCAGTTGCTTGAGCTGTTCAGGCTGTCCACCGATTTCACCATAGAACAGCGTCGTTGGTGAAAGATAATCGCTGGACGTCATCCAGTAGGCGTTCGACTCGTCGGCGTCCACCGGACGTACGCTGACCGTACCGATCGGCGGTGCTCCCTCCAGCGGCCTACGTTGCCAGCCGTCTTCTCCCGGCGTGAGCACGTAGATGCGATTCTTGACATCTTCCAGTACGTTCAAGATCAAATGGTCTTTGGTCGGTGCATAGCTGGCCAGCGACGTATTTTCGGTTGGCTCAAAAGCTACGTCGAATTCTCGCTTGCCTTGCAAAAACGCCTCAAAGTCGGTGACCAACAGCGAGCCCGCAGCGTAGGTCTGACCGCCTACTTCCCATGGCTCGCGCAATTCAATCATCAAGTATTCGTGAAACACGCCCTTGTTGGCACTATTCGGTGCTTCGATCTTTACCAATTGTCCACCGTCACGACGCAGATACAACTCATCGTTATAAAAAGCCAACGTGCGGCTTACAAAATTGCGTTCGAAACCTGGAGAGTCATCGTGGTAGGCCGCGATGTACATGTCTTCCGGTTTACCTTCGTAGACCACCTCGGCCTTCTCCAGCGGCGTTCCGCGGCGCCAGAGTTTCGCGATCCGGGGATAGCCCGAAGACGTCAAAGTTCCTTCACCAAAATCGGTGTAAACAAATACCGTATCCCGATCAATCCAGCTGATATTGCCCTTGGCCTCCGGACGGACAAAACCGCCGTCCACAAACTCCCTGGAGCGCAGATCGAATTCCCGAGTCACCGACGCGTCCGCACCACCACGCGACAGACCAATCAGCGCCAAGTCGTAGTCGGGGCGCAAGATCGAAGCGCCATCCCACACCCAATTCTCATCTTCCTCCGCGGCCAGTGCGTCCAGATCCAACAGCACATCCCACTCGGGTTCGTCTTGGCGATATTGTTCCAAAGTCGTACGTCGCCAAATCCCGCGCGCGTGATCTTTGTCACGCCAAAAGTTGTAGTAGTAGTCCCCGGCTTTGGAGATAAACGGAATACGTTCGTCCGAATCCAGTATTTTCAGCAAATCTGCTTGCAGCTGTTGAAACTGTTCCGTCGATTCGAAGTGCTGCTGAGTTTTCTCGTTTCGGGCGCGCACCCATTCCAAGGACTTCTCACCAGTGACGTCCTCCAACCACAGATAGGGGTCTTCTTGCTCGGTCACGTCGGAGATCTTGCGCGCGGCGGATGCGTCGGTCACGGGTTCCTGTGCCTTTAAGAACAACGGTGCGATAGCGACTAAAGTACATAGCAAAAAACGTTTGAACATTGTCCAGCTCCAACGGTCCCGGCTTGCTCCACAGCGACGGCGCGATCGCTTGGAGCATCTTGTTGTTTTAGATGGTGATCGTTTCAGACGTGCCAATCGCGGCGCCATCACTGGTTTTGCCACTCGCCAGCCAGGCTCACTCTGCCCGGCTCTTACCAGCGCTTCCCATCATAGCCAACTGGCCGCCCAGGTGGACCGGGTGACACCAGGATCAAGCGAGCCCGACAAGAGCCAGAGCGAAAGGACAATTCGCCGGTCGCGAATGCCCTTTGGTGAGTTGATGGATCCCGATTGCGGCCACTTGGCCGGGTGTGCGACGCAGCTACCAAGCTTGGGTGAGGATCCAAAAAAACCCTGGTCGAAGACCAGGGTGTTGAAGCTACCCGGCATGGACTCGAACCATGAATGGCTGAACCAAAATCAGCAGTGTTACCATTACACCACCGGGCAGTTTGTCTGTGGGGACGTATTGTCTGTGTGTAAGTGTTGTTTGTGGGTACGTAGTGGCATGCCGGGTTTTTGATGACAGTAGGCGAGTCGACCCAGCCGGAGCAAGTAATTGCAAGGCCCAAATTGACTCCAAGTGTGCCTCGATTAGGCTCTGCATCGGCACCCCGCCGAGGCTAGCATTACCTAAACTACGCAAGCCAAGAATTTAGCTTTACCGGTCTGAATTGACAACCGCAAACGCTAATCTTTGCAGCTCGACGGCCAGGTCGACATCCACCGTGGCGACGTCCTTTCTTAGAGACAAACTCACCGGCGCAAAGTTCAGGATGCCGGAAATCCCCAAGTCTGCTAGCCGGGCGGCCAAGGCCTGCGCGGGAGCTGCGGGAACCGCCAAAATAGCCATTTGCGTTTTCAAAGTCGGTAGAATTCGCTCGAGATCAGCGACATCATGCACAGGGACACCTTCGATCGTTGCCCCCACCTTGGCCGAATCCAACTCGAAGATGGCCTGCAAACTGAAGCCCTGCTGCTCAAACCCGCGGTACCGCACGAGGGCGTTGCCCAAGTTACCGAGGCCAACCAAAACCGTATTCCACTGGCCGTCGGTGCCCAAGGCCTGACGCAAAGCGCCCACCAGCCCCGCCACGTTGTAGCCCACGCCCCGTTTACCAAATTCGCCAAACAAGGCCAAATCGCGCCGAATCTGGGAGTCGCTTAACCCCAACCTGCGACCGAGAGCATTGCTTTTGATTGTCTCTGTACCGCCACGCAAAAAGTGTTGCAGTTCGCGCAAATACAAGCCCAGGCGGCTGGCCGTGGCGGCCGGGATATCGCCCGAACGGACCGAAGGCAGGCGGTCTGGCGGCACACCTTCTCCAAGTGCGGAGTCAGCCGGATCGTCGTTCGGTTCCTGGGGAGGCTCTGGCTGCATGCAGGCGGGTCTCTTCAGATAAGCGTGGGCCGGGCGATGGGAAGTATAACCGGAATAACCGGCCAGGTCGTTGGAATCGGCTTCAGCATGCCTCTGACTCTATGCAAATAGACCATCTTCCCAAGACAACCTAAAACCCCTGTTCAATGCTTGCTTAGTTGTCGATGTAACTGGTGCTAAGAGCAGATTCTGGGCGTATTGTCCAGCCTACTCAGTCGGTAGCTTTCAGCCAATTGCCACTGTTCGGGAGGAACAGACGGTCGTTGGTACTGGCGGCTCATTTGTAATGACTGTCGTTGGCAATGTCGCTTGAAGATGCCTGCTTAACCCATGGGCGAACTGGCGCCCTCCAGATACTCATCCAGTACACGTAGAAAGTTTTCGAAGGAGAACGGGAGATGAGAAGGCTGTTCGTGGTACCGGTACTGCTAGCCGCGTTGGCTACAGTTTCCGGTCAAGCTAACGCCGCCTACAGTGGAGCGATTAGCTACCAAGATTGCGGCGGCTGTGTGGTCAATTGCTGCGAAGTTCCAGCAACCCACACTGTCATGAAAACTGTGCGACGCACGGTCTATGAGCAAAAGACCGAGCAACGCACCCGCACCGAATACCAAACGGTGACGGAAGACAAGGTAATCAATGTGACTCGCATGCAGCGGGAAACTCGTTACCGAACGGTCAACCAAACTGTGCGCAAGCCAGTTTACGAGACCAAGACCCGTACCTACACGGTCAACCGACCCGTGTATGAGACTCACACTCGTCAGGTAACGTACAACGTTCGCCGACCTGTGTACCACACGCACACGCGTGAAGTGAACTATACCGTCATGAAGCCTGTGTACGAGACCCACAGCAAGGTCATCAACTACACGGTCATGAAGCCTGTGTATGAGACCCACAGCAAGGTCGTTAACTACACAGTCATGAAGCCCGTTTACGAAAATCACAGCCGAGTTGTCAACTACACGGTTCGACGACCCGTCTACGAAACTCGTGAGCGAGTGATCAACTACACGGTCATGAAGCCTGTACGCGAGCAGCACAGCCGCGTTGTCAACTACACCGTCATGGTTCCTCAGCAGGAAACCCGCACGCGTGAAGTTGTCCGCTACGTTACCAAGCCTGTTAACTACACCCGCACGGTGACGGTTAACGGCGGCCACTGGGAAACTCGTACCGAGACCATTCCTGGCCCGACTCAGCGACGAACTGTTCGCGAGCCCGGCACTTGGACTTGGGACGCTTCTCAGTGCAAGTGCGTTTACTGCCCCGGCGCTTGCCGCGTCGAGTGCGTACAGTGCCCACCCAAGACCATCTGCAAGAAGGTTTGGGTTCCTACCTGCGAAACCAAGGAAATCAACTGCGTACGATACGAGCGTGAGTGCGTCAAAGAGTGCGTTCCTTACACCGTATGCAAGATGGTTCCCGAGTGCCGTAGCAAGACCGTTAACTACACGACTTGCAAGATGGTTCCCGAGTGCCGCACCAAGACTTGCACCTACCAAGTTTGCCGCACCGTTTGCGAGCCTCGCAGCAAGACCGTTTGCTACCGCACTTGCAAGATGGTTCCCGAGTGCCGTCAAAAGACTTGCACTTACCGCACCTGCAAGATGGTTCCTGAGTGCCGTCAAAAGACCTGCACTTACCGCACCTGCAAGATGGTTCCTGAGTGCCGCACCAAGACCGTTTGCTACCGCACTTGCGAGTGGGTTTGCGAACAGCGCACCAAGGACGTTTGCTACCGCACGTGCAAGATGGTTCCTGAGTGCCGAACTCAGAACTACACCGTCTGCAACTGGACCTGCGAAACGGTTTGCAAGCAAGTTCCTTACACGGTTTGCGTACCGGTATGCGAGCAAAAGACCATTCAGGTCTGCAAGCGAGTTCCCGTATGCGTTCCTTACACTGTAACGGTTTGCGTACCTCGCACCATCTGCGAGCAAGTTCCGGTTCAAGTTAGCTGCGGATGCGGCAACGGCTCAGCGTCGTCTCGCGGCGGCTTCCTGGGACGTCTGCTGGGCGGACGCGGCGGCAACAGCGACTGCTGCGGCGGATGCGAAAGCTCCTGCGGCGGTTGCGACAACGGCTGCGGTTGCTAAGAAACCGACCCTCCAATTCGATGAAGGCAGCACTTAGGCCAGCTCAGCCTGGCCTAAACTGCCGGTTCGGATGGGACGAAACCTTACCGATTGCAGTTGCCAACAGCATGAACATTGGGACTCAACTGCGAAATCCGCGGTAAAAACACCTTCCACCCGTCCGGATGATGATCTGGTGGAGTTAAGCAAAAGGCGGTCAGTTTGCCATGAAGGCGAATCTGGCCGCTTTTTTCGTTTGACGGTCTGGCTTCAACCTCCGGGACTAGCGTCTCTGCCCGGATCACGGAGTTTCCCCGGCTCGTAGAGATGGTGCATCGGGGGGTAAGCCAGTTTCACACAAACTAATTCGATATTGGTTTTCTTACTGGGAGTCCTAAGATATATACTGGTGAGGGTAATTCCCTCCGCTGCCTGAGTTCGCATGGAATGGGCCCGCTCCATCACGCCCGTCCATGACCTTCTACTTTCGAGGGCGGTGCCAATACCCATCCAAATCCGAGGTTAGGCCATATGCGACCCTGTTTTCTCGGCTGCGCGCTGTTCGCAGCATGTCTTTTCGCCCCATGGACCGCAGTCGCAGTTCCCAAGGACTGGCTCAGTTCCGCGATCGCTCCACAAGCCCGGACCCACGATTTCGGGACGGTGGCCCGAGCCGCCAAGACCGAACATCGCTTCCATATCACTAACCATTCTGCAAGTGATTTGTTCATTCGAGGAGTGCGAGCTAGCTGCGGTTGTACCACTCCCATCGTAGAGACCAAGAAGATTCCACCCGGCCAAACGGGTTCCATTCTCGCTCGTTTCAATACCGGCACGTTTACCGGCCAGAAGCAAGCGACCCTGACGGTTTCACTGGACGGCGCCATTCGCACCGAACTCCAGCTCAATGTTCGAGGCTACATTCGCAGCGACGTCGTGCTCAACCCCGGCGAAGTTCGCTTCGGACAAGTACCTGAGGGCGAGGCCAAGGTCATCAAGATCCAAGTCGATTATGCCGGTCGCAGCGACTGGGCCATCGAGAAAATTGTGTCCCCATTCGACTATATCCAAGCCCAATTTGAGGAAGTGTCCAGAGGCCAAGGAAGAGTTCAGTATCAAATCTCGGCGAGCATTACCAAGGGCGCGCCGGCTGGGTTCCTGCGAAACCAACTGGTGCTGCACACCAATGACCGGCGGCTAACCACATTACCGATCCGCCTCAGTGCCCAAGTGCAATCGGCCATACAGTTCAGTCCTCAAAGCTTTGCTTTGGGTCGGGTCAAGCCTGGTGAGCCGGTGCCACAGCGGCTGGTGGTCAAAGGCAAAAAACCATTCCGCATCCTGGATATCACGTCGGAAGCCGCTGAAGTCCGCTTCGATCCCATCAAAGATGCTAAACCGGCGCACTTGATCAACATCGTCTTGGCCCCCAATTCCCAAGGACTGGGTGGCCCGGTCAACAGCCACGTGATGCTCACCACGGACTTGGATGACCAACCGCTCAAGCTGGGACTGAGCTACGAAATTGTGACGCAATCTCGTCCACCAGACACCGTGCAAGCCTCCAATTAGCGCGCCGCAAAACGGATGCGTCGAGCCAAGGCGATACATGGCCGCGACCCGGTATCCGGCCATGGCAAACCATTGACCGCCGGCATAGTCAGTTGATTCTCAGGGAGGCTCCTCCAAGGAGCCTCCTAGCAAAACCCAGCGCGACGAGTCGCGGATTTGCGTCGCATCTCTTTTCACTTTGCTTATGTCCCGCGTTGGTTTGCGCATTGGCACCCTTGGAGTTGCCGCGGCAGCTTGAAGCTTAACTCACAGGGAGCGAGATGACTTTCGGCGCCAAACCTCGGCAATCGCCACGTTAATCGGCCAGCCGATCCAGATGGCAACGGTGTAGGCAGTCGCATGGCTGTCAAAGATCCCGGTCAAGGCGGTCGTCAAAATATGAACCGTCATGTTGGCGAACGTAATCGCGTAGCTTCGCACCACCCACGTTCGATGCAATGCGATGTCGCGCCCGCGAGCCGCTCGGTAAGACATCAAGGTGGTTTTGAGCCATGCGTGATTCAAGAGCAAGAATCCGCCGATCGCCAATATCCCGCCGGTGGCGGTGAACGACAGCGGCACTCCCGCCAAGCCTGAAATGACAACGGCGACGACGTAGAGTCGCCCCGCCCAGCGATGAATCACCATTCGGGATTGACGAACGCCGAGCACCAACGACACGCTACCGGCGATCATCGCGATGACCGCCGATGCAACGTGCACGAGCAGCAACGCCCGCCAAGCGAACCAAGGCTCGAATCCGAGCTGCACCTTCTCTTGCATGAAAGTCGTGCGATCAACGCCCATGATGAACATTCGCGTTGACGTGTGCGCAACCCACGACACAGCCAGCATGGCGACCGCCCAGACACTCCAATGCCCCGCGGCGCGAAACAAATAGAACGAGCCGTTTTCGTTCACCTTCACTCGGCCACCAAGGGCGTGTACTTACCCATGTCTCTTGCGGCGGCGGCGCACATCGGAACGAGTTCACCTTCAGCACCGCCAAACCACTTGGCGAAGTCTTGCATCACCTTGGGACCGGCTTTCTTGGGCGTGCCACAATCGAACGGCGGCGCCGGGTCGTACTCCAAACCTAGCTGAGTCATCTTGGCGACATCCTCGCCCAACAGTTCGGCCAGCAGCACGAGTCCGAAATCGATTCCCGCTGTGACTCCGCCACCCGAGATACGGTTGCGGTCGGTCACGACGCGGCCCTCAGTCGGAATGGCACCGAATTGTTCTAATAGCGGAACGGCGGCCCAATGTGATGTTGCCTTGTAACCTTGCATCAATCCGGCCGCTCCGAGAACAATTGAACCGCCGCAAACGCTGGTAACATACTTCGCCCGTTGCCCCCGGTCGGCCAAGAACCGCAGCACGTCTTCGTCTCGCATCACGTCGAACTGACCGCCGGGCACGAACAGCACGTCCAAGTCCTGCGGGCAATCTTCGAAGCTGCAGGACGCTTTCATAACGATCCCACTGTCGGTTTCCAACAGATCGGTGTTCTTCCATGCGAGATGAACGTCGCATGAAGGGGACAATACAGTTTGCGGTCCGAGTAGATCTAACAATGTCACGCCAGGATGAACCAACATTGCGACAACTGGCTTACGCTGGTCGTGCGGAGGCGGCAGTTTCATGGTCGCTCGTTGAACGTCTTGATTTGCGTTCTTTCCGCCGATGGTTTCGGCTGCGGTGGCTCCAGACATGCCAACGCCCAAAGTCGTCGCTAGTGCGGCGGCAGAAGCCACGAATTGTCGGCGATCCGATGACGGTTCCTTTCCAGCGGTTTGTTGGACTTGGTTTTGAAGCTTGGTCTGTCTCTTTCTCATCGAACTCTCCTGAACGGATGCTAGTGATGAAAACGGGCGATCATCCGCCCGCCTCACGGTCAAATTGTATTGACGACGCGCTTGGCTCAAATGAAAATGTTCCGACATATTCGGCCATTTCATCTAACGGGCATTTGCCATGGCAAACCGGAGAGCATCGACGACGCGAACTCAACGGCGAGTCGTTTTTTTGACGTTCCCCAATGTCGTCTTGCTAGACCTCGCCGGACCTTGGCAAACCTTGGTGCTGGCCAACCGGATCGCCGCGAGCGATCCATCGCCTTACAAATTGGAATTGGTCAGCGGTCACGAATCGACTTCGATCGACTCCATGGAAGGGATCACGATGTCCAGTCACCGCCTCGCCGCGAATTGTCGGGGTGCAATCGATACGCTGGTCGTCCCGGCGGCCAGCATTGACTCGGATGACTCGCTGCTGGCGCAGTCCTCACGCGTCATCAAGCGTTTGGCAAAACGGTCTCGCCGAGTGGCTTCAGTCTGTGGCGGTGCTTATCTGCTGGCCGAGGCAGGCCTACTCAATGGCAGAAAGGCGACGACGCATTGGCGGGCCATCGACGAATTCACTCGCAAGTTTCCGGATGTCGATGTGCAATCAGATTCGATTTTTGTCTGCGATGGCAACGTCTACACCTCCGCCGGAGTGACGGCGGGGATCGACTTGACATTGCAACTCATTGAAGATGACCTAGGCAAAGATGTTGCGTTAGGCTGTGCCCGCGATCTTGTGATGTTCATGCGGCGGCCTGGGGGACAATCACAATTCAGCGTGACGCTTCAATCGCAGAATGCCGAGCGCAGCTCGATCAATGAGTTGATTGCTTGGGCGACTGACCATCCCGCCGTAGATCTTTCGGTGGACGCCATGGCGAAACGAATTCACATGAGCGTCCGAAACTTCTCGCGAGTCTTCCGAGATGAAGTCGGAGAGACGCCCGCCGGGTTCGTC
>JANQOL010000711.1 GCA_028289675.1 Pirellulaceae bacterium | reverse complement strand
AAACTACCAAGCCAATCGGAAGTCAGCGGGCGGTCATTTTGGATCTGTTAGACGCCGCCCGGAGCATCCCGGCCTTTCCGGTCGAGCGTTGGTTCGACATGAATTCGTTGGTTGCAGCCCGCAAACAGGCTGCATCGCGCGTGTCTTGGGTCACCTTGTTTGCCAAGGCCTACTCGCTGGCCGCACTTCAAGTGCCGGAGCTGAGGCAATTCTATTTGTCGTTTCCCTGGCCGAGAGTTTACCAATCGCGCTACACGGTCATTTCGGTTTCGGTCAACCGCCAGGTGGAGCAGCAAGATCGCTTGTTCTTCGCGAGGTTGCTGTTCCCTGAAGAGCGGACGCTGACCGATGTTCAAGACGACCTGGATGGATACATTCACGGGGACGTGTACCAGAAGTTCCGCCAGCAATTATTGTGCAGCCGAGTTCCTCGCTTCATGCGTCGCCTGGGTTGGTGGTGGCGAAATAACATCGAAGTGCGTCAACGCGCTAGGCGGTTCGGCACGGGCGGTATCTCCGTGCTGGCCGGACAAGGCGTCTACAATCGATTGCATCCAAGCCCGCTGACTTCCAGCCTGTCGTACGGCCCGTTGGACGAGCGCGGCCAGATGTGGGTCACGTTGCAGTGCGATCATCGTGTCATGGACGGAGCCGTCGCTGCTCGGGCACTGAATCTGATTGATCACAAGCTGCAAACCGAGGTGCTGAGCGAACTCCGCGGCTTGACTCCAGCTGGCCGCCCCCGACATCTTGCAAATCGCCAGCCACGATCGGGCGACTCTCGGGTGGCCTAGTCATGAATCATTGGCAAAGCTACTTGCTTCCGGTGGATCCTCAAACTAACCGAGACCGTAGAACGACGCTTGCATCAGACGCATACGCAGCCGGTGTTCGTTGTCGAAGTACAGTGGTGCGTCGACTTACCAAAGACTGACGGACATGAAACCGATTTAGTGGTCAGGCGGTCCAGGTGCGTCCAATAGCAGGTTGTCGATGAGGCGAGTCTTACCGACGTAGGCGGCGATCAAGGCTACCGAGGGCCGATCGACAGCGGATAAGCTGGCGAGTGATTCTCGATCCACGATCCGCGCGTAGTCGATCTTCTCAGCACCGGCGTCGTACAGTTTTTGTTGCATAGTCTGTTCCAGGTTTGCCACGTCACGCTGTCCCTCCGCCACCGCTTGTTCTACCCAGCGCAGCGACTTCCACAGACTAAGAGCGGCCTCCCGCTGTTCGGCGGACAAGTACCGATTGCGACTACTGAGTGCCAGCCCATCGTCGTCCCGCACGGTTTCGCAGCCTTGAACGCGGATCGGCAAGTTGAAATCCTCCGCCATGCGACGAATGACCGTCAGTTGTTGAAAGTCCTTCTGGCCGAAATAGGCGACTGTCGCAGGCAGGATTTGGAACAGCTTGAGAACGACTGAGAGCACGCCTCGAAAATGTCCTGGGCGACACTGTCCTTCCCACAATTCGGCCTCTGCCGGTGGCTCGACGTAGGTCGAATATCCCGCTGGATATAGTGCCGGCTGCTGGGGAACAAATACGAGATCCACTGATCGCTGCGACAGGCACTCTAAATCGGCCTCCAAGGTGCGCGGGTAGCGGCCATAATCTTCATGCGGACCAAATTGAGTTGGATTCACAAAGATCGTGACCGCGGTAACATCACATTCGGCTTGGCTGCGTTCGACCAGCGACAAATGACCTTGATGTAAGGCGCCCATCGTAGGGACCAAGCCGATTTTCTGTTGGTCACATCGCAAGTGATGCACGTGAGCATAGGCCTCGTGCGAGCTTTCGACTATCTTCACGGAACGCTCCCGGTGGACTGCACAAGCAAACCTGAGTCTGGCAATTTAGATGCGGAAATTATAGCGCGATGAGCAAAGTGTGCGTCATTAACGTGGTGGGTCTAACCCCTGATTTAGTCCAACATGCGCCGCGTATCAGCGCCCTGGGGCAGGCTCAGCCATGGACCAGCCCTTGGCCGGCCGTGACGTGCACGTCGCAGGCTACCATGTTGACCGGATTGGAACCGCGCGAGCATGGCATTGTCGGCAACGGCTGGTATTTTCGCGATACCGGCGAAGTGCGTTTCTGGCAACAGTCCAATCGACTGATGGCGGGCAACAAGTTGTATGACGGGGTCGAAACTGCCAAGCTGTTTTGGTGGTTCAACCAGGGCGCGGGTGTGCGCTGGTCCGCAACACCCAAGCCTCACTATGGATGCGATGGCTCCAAAGCGTTCGATATTCTCGACGACACCGGTTGCCAGCTGACTGAACAACTGGGGCCATTTCCCTTCTTTGGGTTTTGGGGCCCCAAGGCTGGTTTGGCCAGTTCGCAGTGGATCGCCGAAGCCAGCGGCTTGGTGATTCGAACTCGTCAGCCCGAGCTAACGTTGGTTTATCTGCCGCATTTGGACTACGACTTTCAACGCTTCGCCGAAAAAGATCCCCAGCGTGTGCGCGAAGTCGACCAGTGCGCTGGCCTGGTGATGGATGCCGCCGATGAGATTGGTGCCCAAACTATCGTCGTCTCCGAGTATGGTCTGGTCCCCGTGTCGCGCCCCATCTTGATCAATCGGGCTCTGCGCTCGGCCGGTCTGTTGTCTGTGCGATCGGGGCCATTCGGCGAAACGCTCATGCCCATGGATTCTAAGGCGTTCGCGGTTGCCGATCATCAACTGGCTCACGTTTACATTAACGCGCTGGATTGTACGTCCACCGTGCGGAAGATTGTTGAGTCACTGGATGGTGTGGATGCCGTAGTCGACCCCGGTGATCTGAGCCTGGACCATCCTCGTAGCGGCCAGTTGATCGCGCTGGCGGAGCCGGACGCTTGGTTCGTCTACTACTACTGGCTCGATGATGCGGCGGCGCCGGACTTCGCGCGAACCGTCGACATTCATCGTAAGCCAGGCTACGATCCTTGCGAGCTGTTCATGACGTCGCCTGTCAGGGCTGCCGCACGCCTGATGCAGAAGAAGCTGGGCATGCGTTATCGCATGGACGTTGTTCCGTTGGATCCCACCTTAGTCCACGGTAGCCATGGATTGCGTCCAGCCCCGGAACACGGGCCCGTGATCGTCGCCAATAATCCGCCGGAGTCGATGCTGGGATTCAAGGACTACGTCCGCGATTGCCTCGGGCGTTGATTTCGATCGCATCGACCGGTGAAATGACTGTTCAACTGAGAATCGAGGGCGACTCGAACAGTGTCGTTCACCGAAAGTTGTTTGGCTGCGGCGGGGTAGTCTACGCCAGCACCACATCAGCGCCAGCCCAGCCGAGTGCAGCTAATCGCAAATAGATGGAACAGTGCGGATACTACGACCACCAGGCCAGTCCATCGATGTACGGCAACCGCTTCATGCAAACCAGCTGTATCCAAAATCGGTAGCATGCTTAGAAACATCGATCCGGCAGTAAGCAAACTGCTGATGACCAACAGCCAGGCGGTCCAACGAGCGAACCACCATCGCTGATCGCCTACCGCCGCGGTGTTTTCATCGGTGGCAACGCTGCCGCCCCATGGCAAGTAAAGGACGGCGACAACCAACAGCAGAAACACAAATGCGCCTGCAGCGGCCACATGCGCCAGCAAGGCATAGCCTGACATGTGACCAAACTGAAGCAATGATCCAAACGAGCTGATGGCCAACACGCCCACTGACGTCAAGAAGACTGCATAGCACAATCGACTCAGCCAGCCGCGCGTCGCTGAATCACGAATGCGGCGGTTGGTGGCGAAAGCAAACATGCCAACCAGCCCCAAGACAATCGCTGCCGTAACTCCCACACTGACCAGCCATGGAGTTACGGGAGCGTGAGTCAATGTCAAATCAGCCAGCATCATGTCGTGGACTTGCCTTCAAAAGAGTTGCCTTCAATGATTGTGGCCCATCAAATCGATGACGCCCCACGACTCGCATGCAACGCTGCGGCCACAACCTCCGAAATAATGCGGCACTAAGGTCCACCGCGCCACCAACTGCCGAAGTTCCAAGCGATGGCTGACAATGTGACCAAACCCGTCAAGGCCAGTGCAACAAGCCCCAGGATTTTGAACAACGATCGGCCTGCGAACAACTGATTCCAATTGCCCAGCCGTAGCATGTCGGCTTGCTGTAGCTCGTGCGTCTTGACTGCTACCGTCGTCTGGTCGGGCAACAAGCCGACGGGCTGAATCTCTGTGTTAAAAAACAATGAGCCGTCGCTGTGGCATTCTAGGCAGCCGGTCGCTCCCAAGGATTGGCGGGCCGGCCGCACGTTGTGCGCAATCGGCCAAGCGTAAGGCTTGATCGCGTCGCTCAGTCCGCTGCTGGCCAGATTGTCGGCATCCAGCAACTCGATTTCCGCTTCACCTTTACGCACAAATCCTTGTCCACCACTAACATACACTGCTTGCGTGCCAGGATACTGCGCTTCCAGTTCGGCCAAAGCTTCCGCCATACGCTCGTTAACTTGTTCGGTTCTCAGTGTCGCTTCTGCGGCCGCAATCTTGGCCTGTTCCTCCTCGGTTCTGTCGTCGTCCCGAACACGGT
The DNA here is from genome assembly GCA_028289675.1 of Pirellulaceae bacterium. Lineage (GTDB taxonomy): Bacteria > Planctomycetota > Planctomycetia > Pirellulales > Pirellulaceae > Aureliella. The sequence goes on along the minus strand of JANQOL010000711.1, from coordinate 5,540 downwards.
ACCGATCCTCACCAAGTAACTCCTTGCGGGTTGATAACGGTAACCTGACGGAGGCCAGTTCTTCGGTGAAATCCCGACGTACTTTGAGAGGTTTACGAATCATGTCGTACACGGACTCAGGCGGCGGAATTTCGACCTGTCCATCGCGCAACACAGCCCAGAAGGAAGGCCACATCAAGCGATGTGGTGCATATTTGCCTGTTGCGAGGTGGTCGTCTTTCTCAGCACCGCTCTCGTGATCATTACTCAGGTTCGGAACAGTTAGGGGCAACTGCACCGAAGCTACGATGCCTGGTTGCTCTTCACCGGTGCGCTTGATGTGCTCGCCCAACTTGTGCAAGATCGAATTCACTTGTCGCTGCGCCTGACTGCTCGGCAGGGGCCCTGAGTGACAAGCTGTGCAGGTCAGCTTGTCGAAATGCAAAGGTGGTAGCCCGCGATGCGCTGGTCGCGGCGCCCCAAATCGCCCCGGTACCGGCACGTGCTGACCATTTGTATCAGTGCCCATGTGGCAACCTTGACAGGACAATGAAGCGGCCAGCGAGCCTGCGGGATGCTGTTCCCCGTCGAAGCCGCGAACCGTGTGGTGGTCGATGCCGTTGCGATGACAATCCGCGCACGCCAAACCGGCTCGAAAATGAACATCTTCGTCGTGGTGCCAGCGCTGACCAAGCACAGCCTCCGCCGGCTGATTGCTATGGCAGTAGTAACACGCATCGTTCTTGGGTTTCCGAACCAGATCGAAGAAGACTTTCCCATCACTGCGAAACTTCGCCTGTTCGTAAACCACCTTCGGCATTTTGTCCTGGGACGCTGGATCAGTCGGGTCAAAATCATCCTTTAGCCGCGATATGTTGCCTGTAACGGTGGCCAGCCCGAGTGCGGCGGTAGGAGCGTAGGCAAAATTTTCATTTTCGATTTGTTCGGTCCAAACAAACGGACTGTACCCGCTACCTCGATTTCGGTGGCAGAGCATGCAATCCACTGGCAGCGGCCCCGTCACCGAAGTCCGATCGACGACTTCGTGGGTTGGTTCCTCGGTTGATGTTTCGTCTTCTGCCGCGTCGCCCGTCGCCTCCGAGTCGACTCCTGTGGACGTGGCCAAGGATTCGAGTGACCCAACGCCACCGCCGGGCAAGTAGCCTCCTAACTTGGCGGCAACCTGCCAGCGGGTAAGTCCGAGGTCATCGGGGTGATGTGTTCCTGGCCAGCCGCGGTAGGACAGAGGCAAATGGGTACCCGTGCGTTCGTCACTCCACAGCCATGGTTGGCCGGGGCGACCGTGATTTGCTTCGCGGTCGACGGCATTAAAATGCCAACCATGAGAGATCACGTCGAATGCATGGCACCGACCGCATGTTTTTTCCGGAGAATAGGGCGGAGGCGACTCCACGCTGGGATCAATGCGTGTGTTGTTGGCGTCGTACAGATCAATCCAGTGTACGTATCCGCTGAGATTGTCCGAGCTGGCATAGCGGTTTTGCGCTTGCAAAGTGCCTTGGTTAAGGCACATCATGAGCGCCAATGGAATGATCCGCTTTGCAGTTTGCTTGAGGGCGGATGTTGAGAAGCACTGATGCGCCACAGAAGCTGCCTTTGTCTGCCAATTCCTAACCTTTTCGTTGCCCGTATTATGCCTTGTTAGCAGCTGGCATCCAAGGTGCCAGCAAAGTGGTCAATTGTTCGTAGGCAGCACGCGATTTGTCAGCTCGCAACAGTCGCCTTGTCTGCTGCAGGACTTCAACGTGTCGTGGTCGAAAAGGAATGGCGGCACCCACCGCAGGTTCGGCGGGAATCAAGGCGCTGACGGCCCGTTGCAATAACTCGTCGATTCCCGATCCGGTAGTCGCGCTGGTCGTTACCAGGCGATTCGCGAAGATTGGATCCGGGTCGGTTGCTGCCGGCAGGTCCACTTTGTTCCAGGCGATTAGGGCTGGCACGCTGCGTACTTCGGAAGAAGAAGCCAACTGCAAGAGTTCTTGGTGTGGATCGCGCCAGCCAGTGGTGGCATCGACAACGATGACTACCAGATCGGCAGACTGAATGAGTTGCCTTGTACGCTCGACGCCTTCGGCTTCGATAGCGTCTTGTCCAACCCGCAATCCGGCTGTGTCGTTGAATCTTGCTGGCCAACCATCGATGGCCGTAGATGACGCGATCCAGTCGCGCGTCGTCCCAGCTCGCGGGTGAACGATCGAAACCTGATTTCCGATCACAGCGTTCATCAGGCTACTTTTGCCAACATTTGGCGGTCCGGCAAACACGATGCTCCACGGTACCGTCAAATGCTGGCCCAAGGAGCTCCAAGCCAGCAACGCGTCAATTGCCTCCGTTGCTTGTTCGCCCCGCTCCGCTTGGAGGCATTCGATCACATTCTCGATGGCTTGCGCCAGGGCTCCGTTCAGTTGGTCAACAAGGATTGCTGCCGCTTTATCCGTGCTTGTCCGCAGCAGATCATCCTCAGCCTCGCGTGCCAGGGGACACTGCTGTTCGCTCGGCCATGCTTCGCTCTCTACCACCTGGCACCCTCGCTCGACCAGCGACTGCATTAGCGCCGCACACACAGCCTGCCCGCCATGGCAGTGCACTTCGACCTGTTCGTCGGAAGTGCGGCAGATCACAACCTGCTCTGCCGTATTTTGACCTGACAAGTGCAGCGCCCAGGTGCCGAAATAGATGTGTCCCAGGTCCAGATGTGCGGCTCGTAGTGACGCGAGTGCCAAAACCGTATCGCAGGCCTCAGGACCGCGCACTGCCACGGTCGCAATGGCCGCCGGGACCGACGGTGTTAGCCGCGTTGCAATGGTTTCGATTGGGTCCACCCTCGCCTCGATCCTCATCATCGCTATTAGGCAACTGATCCTAACCTGCCCTCCCCCCCATGCAAGTCTCCCATTCCGGGGACACCCATGTTCCACTACCCTCAGGTCACCCTACTCCGGGGACACACATGTTCCACCACCCTTAGCACGTCCTCTGGCACTCTCGCTCCGCGGACATGTGCGTCCACGGCAGGGACATACGCGTTTAGCAAACCTTTCGGGGACACACACTCTAGGCGCACTCTCGGGGACACACACTCTAGGCGCACTCTCGGGGACACGCGTCTAGCGCTCGCTCGGGACATTCGCTCAGGAACACATGAATTCGACACGTAGCTGTTCCTCGCTGCGGACACACGTGAAAAGTCTCACGTTGGCGGTATTGGCGTATCCGACGCCGCGGCGCTCAAGCGAGCTTCCTTATTCCATGCGAGAACTTGTGCAAGTCCATCATGTTGGTGTGTCGAGGTCGTTTGCAGTGGTGCCCCAACATAGCCATGTCATCGGGATTGTTTCGCAAAACGAACTTCGACTCGGCAACGACCGTATTTGTTTATCCAAATCCGTTTTGAGAGAGATCAGGGACCAATCCTTTTTCGGTTCTTGGAAATATTTTTCGTTGATTGCAGTGCAATCGTGTTTAGCACTTATGCAATACTCCGAATTTGCCCCACTGGGTCGACTTGGGCCGCTGTTGATAGGTGGTCGTCAGCTCGCCGACCGTCATTGACGCTGAGGAATGCAACGTTGGATTCGCATCAAGAACGTCAAAGTTTAGAACAGGTTTCCCTCGAGATTTACCAGCGCTTAGTTGATTCCGTCCGCGACGCAACTTCTCCCCAAGCTGCTGTCGAAGGTTTTGTGGAGTCTGTCTATGTCAAGGCTACAGACGGCCAAATTGTGATCAGCAATCAAGCCTACGACACCACGTTTGCCGGGTCGGTTGCAGCTGTTGGCCGAAACGCGAAAACTTACCTGGATAAGTCAATTTGGCATGTGGCCAACGCGTCTGATGAGCTAATCATCCATGGCTGCTCGCACGTAGAATTTGGTCACGTCGGCCAGACCAGCGCCGGCGAGACAGTAGCGATGCTCACTTATAAGAGATCGCTGCTAGGCATCGGACATCCCAAAATGGCAGTGCTGGGAGTTACCCGAATCCGAGAGGTTGTTGATGACGGCTTGGCCAACCGTATTCAATCCCTTGCTGCTAGTTGGCGGCAGTTTGAAAAGCTGGATGCAAGAGATCAGCAAATTGCAAAAGGCATCGCCTTGGGACACAAAGTCAAAACGCTGGCAAAGGAACTTGAAGTCTCAGAAAAAACTGTTGAAAACCGCCGGCAGGTCGTCTACCGGGCGCTGTCGATCAACGGTCCGACCGAATTAGTTAGGATTTTGGTACGTTTGCAAGACAACGGGTTCTCAGACTTTGGCCTGTAGTCGATTGTCATGCAGGCTTATACCCGCATGACAATGCATGCTGCTGTTACTCGAGGAGCCGAGAACACAGACCCATCCAAATCTGGACCCTTCGCAACGACAGCGGTCGATGCGGATTGCTGAATTCCACATCACCGCCGTGTTCTGAAGCCAATCGATGCACTATCGATCCGCACCGGCTTTTGGATGTTTTGTGCGAATGTTGGAGGTGGATTTACGTGTGGCTAAGCGAGCGGTCGCCTGGACACGCAAAGTCTCTACTTCTTTCAACTGCGCGTCGGTAAGGACAGCATCATATGCCGCCTGCTCCTCTGCCTTCAGTTCGGCAAGCTTCTTTTGCAACTCGTCGATCCGCGACTTGTACTCGCCTTGCAGTCGATAGATCGTTTGCCGTTGCTTCAGATTTACGAAAGCAGCAAAGTAGCGAGGCAGTCTTCCTTTCAGCAGTGTAGCTGTGGATGAGGCTGCCTGAGATTTTGGTTCGTCGATCTCGGAAGACGCGATCATTTTGATTCCAGACGAATCACGATCCTGTGCGGTGGCGAAGGAAGCTACACAAGACAGAGTCAGCAAAAGAAATGCGATGTGGTTTTTCATGAGATTCTCCTCAGGTGGGCTCGTCGATCGTGCGTAACCGCTGCTTGGATGCGGTAGCACTCGACGAGCGTTGATTGTTGTTGCTTCAAACGGTTGGCAATCATTGACATACCTGCTCCTTTCCAAGTCAGTGATTGCCTATCAAAGAACAAGTGTTTGCAAAGGAGACGTCCGGCGGCGGAGATCACTTACACGAATTACAGAAATTTTTTGGCTTGCATTACCGAACGCGGCACAGCTGGAGAACGGTCTACCAGACCTTCGGAGATACCAGACCTTCGGGGACACACAGCAAAAAACCAGGGACACACAACTCTTGCGGCCAACCAAGATCACCGATCTTCTCCTTACGCCCCCACTCGCCGCAATCTAACAACCCAGAGCCGGTGGGTCCCTGGAGTTTTGAGGACAATATGGGGACACGCAAACGATCTGGGGACGCGCAAGACTCGCGGGGACACTGCGATCGAAGTGCAATTGAGAATGCCACTGAAAAAATCTCAGTTCATCTGTAAGGATCCGCGACGTGCAGTCGTCCTCTGGGTATAGAAACTTGATTGGGAGGATCCGGCTATGGCCCGTTTGGCAAGGGTAGAACTATTCGCCGCTGATGAGATCGCGGTCGTGCATGTCATGAATCGTGTCGTCCGCAGATGCTTCTTGATGGGGACGGACGCCGTG
>JANQOL010000709.1 GCA_028289675.1 Pirellulaceae bacterium | reverse complement strand
TCAGGCACCTCAACGTGTTCCGGTTCCAGCGGCGGCAACATAACTAGGCCACGTGGTAGCTTGGATTTCTCGCGTTTCGGCCATGTCAGCACAGCATTTACACACTGCAACAACATGCCCATGGCCAGGAACGCCGCCCCACAAGCTTGCAACCACCACCAAAACTTGGCGGCCTGCACAATCTCAATAAACTCTGGGTAGACTAGCGTGCCAATACCGTCCAGACTGGCCGCCATCGCGCCTTGGATCCAACCCGACATGTAGGTTGCCGAGATGAGCATGGCTGTTCCCCCTGCGGCCAGCCAAAAGTGCACGTCGATCCACGCTTTGTTGCTCCATTCGGTGCGCAAAATCTGTGGAACAATCCAGTACATCACGCCACAGCCCAGGCATCCGGCCCAGCCGAACGTCAGTGCCAAGTGGCGCGCCGGAACCCAGTCGCTCAAATTGATGATGGCGCCCCACGACTTCATCGAGAGTAGCCCGCTTTCCAGCGTGACCCAGGCGAAGCACAGCAAGGCAACCCAGAAAAAACGCAGCACAGCAGCACGAGTCGCTTGGGAAGCTTCGATCAGGGTCGTGTTCGCGTCGGAGGACCCGTCGCTCGTTTGCTCAGCAGCGCTGTGTCGGAGCATGGACAAGCCATCGGTGACAGCCGCCCAGCTGGGTAGCAACAGGAGCAGTCCCGCCAGCATGCCGATGGAAGTCAACCAATCGGGAACCGGGGCATACGCCAAACTGCGCGATCCAACCAAGACGCCCAGAACCGTGAGCATCCAGAACTGGATGACCACCCATCGGTAGTGAGGTATCGGCCTGCCGGTGACTTTCGGCAAGAAATAGTACATGGCTCCCAAAAACGGAAGCACTAACAGATACACCTGTAGACTATGTGCGGCCCAGAATTGGAGAAACACGTCTTGGACGGGTGGCAGCCAGCTGTGGCTGTTGTAACCCGCCCCGGGCAACACCAGATTTCCACAGATCTGGATGGGAATGACGGCGATGACCGCGGCAATGTAAAACCACAGCGACACATAGAGATGCTGTTGTCGTCGTTTGAAAACGGTCATCAAGAAGTTGGCGGCGAAGCACGACCAAGCGAGTAACAAAACCCCTTGAATTGGCCAAGCCAGTTGCCAGTACTCGCGATGTTGCCATTGCCCGCGAACCAGTGTCGTTAGCGCCCACACGCAAGCCGATTGCCATAGCACGCAGTGCAAGATACCCAGCGGTCGACTCCACATAGAGCGGCGACACAATCGCTGGGTGCTGAAGTAGACGGCCGTGAACAGCACATTGGCGGCGAAGCCCAATAGTGAAATGTGCCAGAACGCCGGGCGAATGTGATTGAAGGTCAGTTGTGGAGCGACGCTTTGAATCCAGTAGGGTTGCACCAGGCTAACGCTGGTCAGGCCCACCAGCAGACTGGCTATCACGCCCCAGCCGCAGCTGGCTAGCAGAAAGACTTGAACCAAACGATCGTCATAGGCGCTCCTTGCCTCCGAACCAGTCACCCACGAGTCCTGCGCGCCTTCGCTCGAGGTGCTTGCCTGCTCAGAATCCAAAATTGTCCCCAGTACTTGCGTCGTCAGAAGCCACTTTCTGGCCGGTCACGGCAGTGTAGCCTCACCGATCCGATGGACCCCACATTATAGATGGGATGTGCCATTCTCAAAATCGGATCTAACGAAGCCGGCCTACTGCAGGCGAAGTTGCGAATCGCCTTGAGGGAGTGAAAAGCAGATTTGACAATCCGCGGCCTGGTTGACGTACGTTCCGGTGCTGAGTGCCGTCGAGCTCTGGACCGGTTGCAACCGTTGTACTTCCGACTGCCTGACCAGGTGGATCTGTGCGAAGTTACCGGGCACTTTGATCGTAAAATCCTGGCAACTGTACGGGGCCTGCAGGTCGATGACGCCCGACTGATAATCGATTTGCGTCAAATGTTTAGCGGCCCAATATCTACCGATTTCGCTGATTTTCATCCACTGCGTCTGATGCTTGAAGCGTCTATTCAAGGCGTTGACGACGGCTTGGAAATCTCGATATCCGGCTAGTGTTCCGCCGCAGTACATGCCTGGCCAATGGCACAGCATCACAGCCGGTTCGCGCCGCTCGATCAGCTCGACCATGCGGCCAGATGTCGCAGTTTCATCAGCGTAGCGGTGACCTTGGCTTTCGACGGCGCCGTCCCAGCCCCCGAACCAGTCACCGGTGCCGGCGGGTACGTTGACCGTCAGCGCGTGCGGCTCCGGTTTGGATGGCGAGACGAATTCTAGTTTGGGCGCAGTACTCTCCCCGGCGTCAGCAATGTACTTGAAATAGTGCGGCAGCTCACAAGCGTAAACATCTCGCACGGCCTCGAATACAGCTTTGGGAAGTTTCTCTTTGACTCGACTGCCAAAACCTCCCGGCGTGGTAATACCTTCGCAAGGCAAATCGCAGTTCTTGAGAATACGCAGTGCGTAGGCTAAGTAACTGGCGAGATGATCCACGCTGATATCTTGCTGTGGGTAAGAGTTCTCCATGAAATCCGGTGTCGATTTTGCGTGGGGTCGTCCCGTCTTCAAATCGATGACCCGCGTGTGCGTGATCATTTCCGGGTGTATATCCCAGTTCGGAACCATCAGGTCACGGACCAGTTGTAAGCTGTCTCGCAACTCACGTTGAGACCAACCGGGAAGTGTGCGATCCAACCATCCTACGCAGGCTGGATAGGGAACGATGCTGTACTTCCCTTTGACACCTTGGGTGGCACACCATGAGCCAAACTCGCGAACGAAACTATCCGGGATTTCGTCTGGCCACTGACGCCACGGCTTTTGATAGTCACGACGTTGCGGATAGGTGGCGGCGAACTGCGGCATACAGAACTTGCCCATGTTCACCAGGCAAGTTGAGTCATCAATAATGAATGACAGCGGCACGCGCCCGCGCGGTAGGTCGACTTGAACCTCCGCTGCTTTTGATCTGGCACTCAGTCGGTCGACACTAGCCGTGACCGCGGCACCCGCGCAGGCTGCCGCAAACGTTCGTCGCTGCATCTTCATCAACTTTTATCCACGAGTGAGATAGCGTGACAGGCATCTTCTCATTGCTGATAGCCCTGACGATTTCATTGATCGTAACACGCATTGCCGCGTTGGCGTTGATGTTTACTGGTTTATCTCGTGAAGCCGCCCGATTTCAGGCGAGGTCGGCGTTCTCGGGAGTCGGATTTACGACATCCGAGGCGGAGAACATCGTCAATCACCCCGTTCGCCGACGGATTGTGATGCTGCTGATGTTGTTGGGGAACATCGGTGTCGCCACCGTCATTGCTACTGTGATGATCTCTTTTAGCAGTTCAGCCGATGCGAGTTTTGGTTATCGGCTGATGATGCTCGCTATGCTGACACTGGGACTCGTCAGCTTATGGATTTGTTTTTCCAGTCGCTGGGTGGAGCGGCAGATGAACAAAGTCATTGCTTGGGCGTTGAAGCGGTTTACAGATCTGGAGGTACGCGACTATGTGGCTTTGTTGCAACTAGCCGATGGCTACGCGGTTTCGGAGATGGTCATCGACGCACAGCACTGGCTCGCTGGCGGAGTTCTGAAGCAACTACGGCTAGCCGATGAGGGGATCTTGGTACTTGGCATCCATCGCCCCCAAGACGGCTACCGTGGCATCCCACGCGCCAATGACCAGATCCTTTCCGGGGACACACTCATTCTGTACGGGAACTTGGAGAAGATTCGCGAATTGGACAAACGCCGTTCTGGTCCCGTTGGTGATCAAGCCCACTCGCAAAGCGTTCGCAAGCAATCTCACCCCGAGTCCTAAGCGGGGACACACATTCAGGCCCGCGAAGATCCGGGGGACACAGACCTCAGCATCCTAGAGGGACAACCTCAGACAGAAACTTGCCCGCTGCGGGGACACACAGCAAAGAACCGGGACACACAACTCTTGCGGCCAACCAAGATCACTGATCTTTTTCTTACGCCCCCACTCGCCGCAATCTAACAACCCGGAGCCGGTGTGTCCCCGGAGTTTGCGGACAACAAGGGGACACGCAAACGATCTGGGGACGCGCAAGAATTGGGGGGACACCACCGTCAAAAGCTCATTCAAACATGCATCTGAAAAAGTTCGGGTTCTTGTGTAAGGATCCGCGACGGCCCATCGTCCTCTGGGTATAGAAACTTGATTGGGAGGATCCGTCTATGGCTCGCTTGGCAAGGGTAGAACTATTCGCCGCTGATGAGATCGCGGTCGTGCATGTCATGAATCGTGTCGTCCGCAGATGCTTCTTGATGGGGACGGACGCCGTG
>JANQOL010000697.1 GCA_028289675.1 Pirellulaceae bacterium | reverse complement strand
ACCGTGCTGTTGAAGTGGCTGCGGACATGATTACCCGCCATCGCCGGGGGTCGGTCGACAGCCCGGTTCAGGTTTCGACGGTATTTGGTCAAGGCCGGTCGCAAGTTCGAGTCGACCGCTCCAGCCAAAAGGACCTGCGGCCCGGGGACATCATCTCACGCATCAATGGCCGCGAGATTCAAAACCGCTTGAACTATGAACTGTCGCTGGTGGGACTACGCAACGGTGCATCACCCAACATCGAGATCCGGCGTAACGGCGAGGCGGTCGCCGCCAAGTTGAACTTGGGCGGCCGCAACAGCTCCACAGCTCGACTGACTTCGACAGCCAGTTCGACGGTGACGGTCAAGGAGCGAGTATTCCGTAAGTTCGGTTTGCGGCTAGAAGCAGCGAACTCCAGCCAGGTCAGTAGCGTTGACCCAAGCTACAAAGGTGGATTGCGAGTGACGGCTGTACGGCAGAATAGCCCCGCCTACGTCGCACAGATTCAAACCGGTGACATTTTGGTAGGTCTGTTGGAGTGGCAAACACCCAACTGGGACGACTTGGATTGGATTCTTAAGTCCGCCGAGATGAAGGCGGCTAACGACCCGACGTTTCACATCATGCGCGGCAAAGATGTGTTCTGGGGCAACTTGGAGTTGTAACGTTCGCCAGGGCGAGTCGCACCGAATCATAGCCTGCACCATTGACGATGGTGCGTGCTCCAACGAAGACCACCCCACTGAGAATGGCCTCACCCTGAATCACCAGGAGGGATGGGGGGAGAAGCGACCATCACGCTTCTCCTCCCACGGCCCTGGTTGGCTCGTGGCTGCGGGTCGAGCGATTGCCACCAACGAACGACTGGCCGGAGTCTGAAAGCGGACTATTTAGGCGGCACGGCGCAGTGGCAGCGAGGTGGATGACGTCGATTCTTCCTGAGAAACCACGTTGCGAATGGCAAACGGTCGTCGCTCGTTACGGCGGTAATACAGCCGCGTATTTGCTTCTCCCAGCAAACCCACGCTGAAAAACTGGACGCTGACAATGCACATCAGCGCGCCTAGGACCAACAGCGGATTGCCGGTCATGTCAAAGTCGGCCAGCAGCTTCATACCCACCGTGCCCGCCAGCATCGCGGATCCAGTGATCAACAGGTAGCAGCCAATGCGGCCGAACAGCTTCATCGGGCTACTGTAGTAGTCCAGCATGTATTTGACCGTCAGCAGATCCAATACGACTCGCAGCGTGCGGGACAATCCGTACTTGGTGGTGCCATAGCGTCGTGGATGATGAGTAGTGACCATTTCCAGACAACGCGCTCCTCGCCAGTGCGCCAGAATGGGAATAAAGCGATGCATTTCGCCGTACAATTCCAGCTCGTCTGCGATTTCGTGGCGCATGGCCTTCAGCGTGCAACCCAAGTCATGAATGGGAAACTGAGTCACTTTCGAGATGATCCAGTTGGCAAGACGGCTGGGGATCTTACGCGTCACCAGAGTGTCCTGCCGGTCGCGCCGCCAACCATGCACTAAATCGTAGCCCTGATCCAGTTGTTCCAGCATCCGGGGGATGTCCCGGGGCTCGTTTTGCAGATCGCCGTCCAGGGTCACCAAGTACTTCCCGCGTGCCTGCTCCAGGCCGGCTTGCATGGCGGCCGTCTGTCCGTAGTTGCGGCGGAAGTGCACGATGACCAAGCGATCGTCCTGGGCGGCCAACTCGTCGAGCAAGTCCGCACTGCCGTCGGTGGATCCGTCATCGACCAACAACAACTCACTTCGGCCTGGTAATTCATCCATCACCGCACCGATCTGTTCCACCAACAGACGCACGTTTTCAACTTCGTTGAAGATGGGAACAATGATGCTGGTTTGCATGGTGGCCTCTGGTCGATTCACGGTGTCGAAACCGGGACGATACCTAAGCGGTCGCCTTGAAATCAATGTAGAATGCAGGTTTTGCTAGCTTCGGCATCCTGATAGCTCTTATTGGTGCCGTCTTCCGCGAGTTTCGATGAACGATCCGTTCGACCGCTATTCACGCCAGGTGAAGTACTCGCCGCTGGGACCGGAAGGACAGCGTCGGCTGTCCGTGTCCAAAGCTCTCATTTGTGGCTGCGGCGCACTAGGATCGATGATCGCCGAGCGGTTGGCTCGCGCGGGAGTCGGCAGTCTGCGTATTGTCGATCGCGACTGGGTCGAATTGAGCAATCTGCAGCGGCAGACGTTGTTCACCGAAGAGCATGCCAGGGAATCCACGCCCAAGGCGGCGGCCGCGGTCCAGACGCTGCGTTCCATCAACGGTCAGATCGAACTGGAAGCCTGCGTAGCCGATGTGACCTACCGCAACATGTCCGAATTGGCCGCCGGATGCGATTTGATCTTGGATGGAACCGATAATTTCGAAACTCGATTTCTAATTAACGATTTTGCTTTAGACAGCGGGACTCCGTGGATCCACGGCGGATGTTTGGGTGCCAGCGGTCAGGTTTTGAGCATTGTCCCGGGCCAAACCGCATGCTTTCGTTGCCTGGTTCCGGATCTGCCACCTCGCGAAGCCCTGGAGACCTGCGATACCGCCGGAGTCCTTGGCCCGGCCATCGGCGTCGTCGCTAGCTGGCAGGCGGCAGAAGCGCTCAAAGTTCTATCGGGCAACGAAGCGGCTGTTTGCAACGGACTGATCATCATCGATACCTGGCAGTCGGATTGCCGCATCGTAAAACTGTCCGCCAGCCCGAACTGTCGGGCCTGTGGTGCCGGAGAATTGCCCTTCCTCAGCGGTGACATTCGTACTGAGATCACGGTGTTATGCGGCAAGAACGCGGTGCAGTTGGTCAGCGCGCTGCCACCGTCGACCGATGAGGGGGCCACGCTCCAACGTTTGGCCAAGGACCTGCGAGGCCTCGGAGACGTCTTGCTGAACCCTTACTTTCTAAGACTAAGCCTGCCCACCGACCACACGCTGACGATATTTCGGGGCGGACGCACGGTCGTGGAAGGCACGACGGACGAAGCGGAGGCCAAGTCCATTCTCGCGCGTACGCTGGGCAGCTAGCGCAAGTCCCATGAGGGCTGCCAAGGGGGGTCAAAGAACCCTAACGCGAGTGGCTCGAACGCGCGGCAAATTGGATCCCAATTGAAAACAAAATTGGCCGCTGGGGTAGTATTTCTCTCCAAGGGTGCCTATTCTTGCTTTACCGAGGCATTTAAAGGGTCCATTGTAAGAGTCACCTCCGTTCAAAGATAAAGATCTCGAATGCGATATGAGTTTCGCTTGGCGGAGTTACTCGGGCACACACCCGACCGCCGCAAACGTCCGGGCACGATTAAAGCCATTGTAGAATACACGGGTCTGGACCGGCATCAGGTGGCGTCGCTGCTGAAGAACGAAGCCAAGTACATTCCGCTCGAGGCTCTGTCTCGGCTTTGCGATTACTTGGTGGAGCACGGCTACGCGGCGGCCGAAGATCTACCCGGCGCCCTGTTCGCTGTGAAGCCAGAGCACTTCTGGGAGCTGCTGGCACGCCGTCGCAAGTTAGAAATCTGCGTTGGTGTTCGTCGACCTGATAGGGACGATGCACCGGAAACCGCTTGGGTCGTCGCTTCTGACGCTGTCTTGATGGGCGAAGTCCTCAACGGTGTGACGACACTGGGTGGTACTGACAAACTGGCTCGCACGCAAGCCAACTCGCGGGATTTACCGACACATCCCGAGCTGCTGAAGCAGACGCTGGTGTGGAGTCCCGGAAACGTGGATGCGGACGAGGCCATTGCCCGTTCATCGAGAGTTCACGAATCATTTACCTCTTCGTCCGGCGACAAAGCGCTGATCTGCTTGGGCAGTGTCAAAAGCAATCCGATCGTAGAAATGGTGATGGCCGACACGTTTCATGCGACGCCCTTTGAATCCGAGGACCATGTCGAAAAGGCCGCTGATCGGAAATGCCCGTTCTTCTTGAGGTATCGAGAACATGATCCTCATCTGCCATGCGTGTCAGCGGGTGTTCAGTTGAGCCGCACGGAGGAGGCCGCCGAGCCGGGCATCTACTATGAACTGGCCGACGGCACCTGGCAGTATGCCGGCGGACAAGATGTGGCTTTGGTGTTCTATATCTACCGCGAATCCTTGGGCCGATTGGAGATGGTACTCAGTGGGTTCAGCGGACGTGCTACCCGATTGTTGGCACGTACGCTGTCCAATCGTAGCGAAGAGTTTTGGCCGCCCGTGTATCAGGCTAACTACCAGCAGATTGGGGCCTACATCGTTCAGTATCAAGCGGCTTCGGAAGCGGGACACCAAGACGATATCTTGCGCACGGATATCATTGGCAATCCCACGATCATTCCTTTGCCTGGGGAAGCCATCGAACGGCGATTGAAGGGCTAGTACGGCTCGCGCCAGTCGATCGGGAGCTACTTGTTCCGGTTCTTCAGTTCGTCCAGCCGCTGCTGTGCCACCGTCACCAGAGGTTCTAGTTCCTGGTTGTCAGCGTAAAGATTGACAATCCACTCCCATTTGTCGCGGGCATCCAGCACGCGGGCTTGATCGTAGTCCCGCTGGGCTTCGTCCAGTTTACTCGCGACAAAATCGGCCAGCTGATTTTCACCCAAGGCTCGTTCTTCGATGCGGGTGATACCTTCGTTGGCCAGATACACTGGCTGTTCCGCTCCAGAAGTATCGCCGTACAGACCGACCAGCGCCCGGTATTTGTCCAGCGCTGTCAACAGATCGCCAAAGTCTTCATACTCCTTCGCGGTCCAGTACTGGCGGTCCGCGTCGGTCCACTGGTTGCGTCGGTTGGTACGGTTCTCCCTTTTTAAGCGCCGTTCATACTCGCGACCGTTCACCCAATCGATTTTCTCGACGGACCACTCGATGTGTTTGCCATTGGGAAATCGTCTCACCAGTTGCATCAAGTAGTCATCGCGCGCTTCATTCCAATCCATCCATTCTTGGCTCGCCGGAGGCAGCAGGCGTTCGGCGCGAGCTCGCAACGTTTCTTCGCTGAGTGGCAACAAAAACCAGACAATGGCTCCCACCGCGGCGACTAGTCCGAGCAACAGCACCCAAGCTCGTTCAAAGAAGGGCGTATCGTCTTCTGGCCTGCGCTTCTTCTTTTTCTTGATCCCTAGGACTTTCTCCGCTTCAGCCCGATCCACTTTCATTTGCAACGGACTGAATCCCGCAGCGGCATGCTGCAATACGCCGACACCCTCCGCTTGCCGGCGCTCCGCCTCTTTGAAGGCTAGCTGCAGCGCTGCCGCACTATACGGGCGTTGTTGGGGATCTTTGCTGAGCAGCTGATCCACGATGGCACTCAACCAAACCGGGCAGTCCATGACGGACGCGCTCACATTGGGCGGTGGCGTGTGGCATACCAGCTTGGCCAGCTCCTGCGCGTCGGCCGTGAACGGCGGCTGGCCGGTCAGCATGGCGTACATCAGCGCCCCAACGGAATATAGATCCGTCTTCTCGTCTGCCGGTTGCCCCAACAACAATTCGGGCGCGGAGAATTGCAGCTGTTCCACGTCGGGCTTGCCGCCCATCATGGAGGAAATCGCCTCGCGTCGCCAATCTCCGACTTTTACGCTACCTACAGGCGTCACCAAAATCTTATCTGGCTTTAGCCGACCGTGGATCCAGCCTGCTTGATGGGCATACAGCAACGCGTCTGTAATCTGGCGGCTGTAATCCAGTGTGGCTTCCCATGGCAGCCGACCGCGTCGTTCGAGCGTCTTATCCAACGACTCGCCATCGACCATCTCGTAGGCCAAATAGGCGCTGCGGGTGTCAAATCCGCCACCATAACAGCGGACGATGCCGGCGTGGCGCAGCAGTTTGAGTTGTTCCAGTTGGTTGGCAAACGCTTGGCGGCTCTCGGGCGTCAACCCCATTGGAATGGGGAACACCCGCAGCGCCGCCGACTTGCGCTGTTCCAAATGAAGACCCCGAAAGACCTGACCAGTTCGCTTCTGCTGCGACAGGGGGACTTCCAGGGCAAACGGACCGATGCGTGATTTTGCCATGAATGGTAAGTGTTGTAATTATTCCCGAGTGCGGGTCCCTCGGACGACTGCACCGTGGTCACTACCCCCAGCAAGCCAATCAGCAGCAGCCGGAAGGTTTCGACCAAGCGAAGATATCGGCTCGATCGGCTGCGCGGCGAGCGAGCTTGGAGATGTCAACTCAAGTTTAACAGGAGCCGAGTAGGGCAGCACGGCATTCGCGGTGACGACAACTGTTTTCGCCACTTTGCATGCGGACAGATCCAACCGTTGGCCGCCGCCCGGTATTACGGGGCCAGCGTCGCGGAGGCCGTTTCTTGCGGTCGGCTCAATTCCACGGTTTGAACCGGCGCTGCGGTGGACGGCGAAGTTGATACGGACCTGGCGGGCTGCGGATTGGCGGCTGCAGGCGCGGGCGATTGACGCTGTGCCAGCCGCTGGGCCACGCGGTAGTGGCTGCGCACTTCATCCAAATGGGATAGAAGGATCCTACGGACTTCCAAAATGGCCTTGGGGTCACGGTGAATGTGTTGGTGCTCCGACGGCACCGTGATCTCGCTGACCACGTCGTCCATGTGCGCGCTATCGTATTCCACGACGCCATCTCCGGTGGCTTCCGAGGCTTTGAACCAGCCACCGGCGGGTACCAGGCCGATGATGTTGTGAAACGTGACTTGCGGATTGCGGGGCGCCCGAAGCAGGGCGGGGAAGACCGGCGAATCCGGACTGAGCGAGTCAATACTGGTGCTGCTGGTGAGCAGATCCGTGTTGCGAAACACTCCTGGATTCTGACTGACCAGTTGCTGGCCCATGGCCACCATCATCGACGGCAGCTTGATCAGTTTGCGACCTAGCCATCGGGTTGTATCGTTAGCAAACTCGCTGCCACGGTGTGGGGTTCCAATCGTAATCACGCGACGGATTTGAGGATTGGGATTAAAGAAGGCGGCTTCCCTGAGCTTAGTCAGTGTTTCAGGATCCCCTTGAACACTGTCGAAGGGCTCATCGCTCAGGATTTTCCAGAACTGATCCGTGCTTTCGATGGTCTGCATGCGGCTGACCAGCCCGCCCATACTGTGGCCTACCAGCACAGTGTGATTGAGTGCGGGATACTGACCATCGGGGTTCAATCGGCGTCGCAATTCCTCCAGATCTTCGCGCATCTGGGTCGCGCTAAGCCAGAACGGTTGACCGGTAGGATATTGATAAAACCAGAACTGATAGTTTTTGCGCAATTCCTGGAAGCTGCGCAAGTCGTTGAACATGGGCATCCAAGTCACCGGGCTGGACCATAGGCCATGGACCATGACGACCGGTATGCGGGAGGGATCGAAGGGCTCCAACATATACACACCACGATGCTGCTGAGTTTCTTGAGGGTTCAGCAGCCCCAGCGTGGCCTGGCTTGTCTCTCGAAACTGAGGACTATCCAGAAAATAGGCCAACGAAGTACTCAAATCAGTCTGCAGCGGGACGAGTCTCCCAGCCAACGATAGATCACTAGACGCCAACGGATCGTGCAATTCGAGAATACAGTGATGGCGATGGTCGGCGCCCTTGCCAGGCATACTGCCGGGTTTCACGACGCGCAGCAACGCTGTTACAGGAAAACTGAGACCATCGGGATAGTAGTCTTCGCGCGGATCCTGGGGATTCCCTTCACGGCGGACCGCAATCAGCGGCACCCCCAGGCCATAGGTGAGCCCCGAGGTTGGCAGACCCTCGACTTCGTAGTCACTCACAAACTCGAACCGCTCAAAGTCGTCTTCATTCCACTGTCCACGCACCAAGGTGTGGACCTCGTAGGTCTGTTCGCCCGTTGTCAGCTCGTAACTCTGCCCCGGGTGCAGTTGGCCTTTGGCGTTGACCAAACGCAGAGTCGATTCCAACGCTTCGTTGTATAGATCACAAGCGCCGCGGAACTGAGGATCGTAGGGGTTTCGGACACCATCAAACTCCCCAGAGAACAGATACATGTACGCGTTACTGACAGAAACACCGTACATGTCCAGCGCTTGGGCTTCGAGCTCATCCGCCTCGGCCCGCTTGCCCAACACGTAGGCCAACTCGCTGATTCCATAGACCAGCTCACTGTCAACTTCCGTTTCCAGGAGAGTCTGCATGGCGTTCAGACACTCGTCTGGCTTCTCGTTGTACAGGTCCGTGATCGCATAACGCCGTAGTACCCAGAGCGTCCGCGGACTCAACTGCGGTCCTTGGCGACTCTCCAGCTGCAATTGCATGGCCAGCGGATTCGCCGGAGAATCTCGACGGATCAAGAAGCGCTGTGACGAACAGCCGGCCAGAGCGCAGCCTATCCAGATCACCATGAGCAACCGCAGTGGTGCCGCGAAATGGCGATGATGTGTGGACGCTACCAACACAAGCTACCTGTGGATGGTGTCACGAACGAAACGCTGAAATCAATGAGACCCTCGGGTGGCGGAGATTAGGAATAGACCGCTATCGCGGTCAATGTCGTTTCCTGCTCTATTGATAGCGTTGCCGGACCATCGGTAGCATTCCTGTGCGAACAGAATTCGGTCGAAGACGATGCATTTAGAACCTATTCGTAAACCTCGTAGCGGCTAGGAGTGCCCGTCCTACGGCCAGGTTTTTAGATAGTTTCTAGATCCCCGCCCACTCTTTTTGCGAGTCAAACGCCTTGTTATTTGCTAGCACTCACTTCCTTTCGGCTCGGCTGAATTCATAATAGGGCTTGGACGTCTTACCTTATCTCAGGGCCTGGGCTCCGCCGGTCCGCGTTTGATGAAGTTGCCGCTCGGTGGCCTGGTCGGATCCAGAGCCAGCTTGGCTTGAGTCGTCCGCCTCGGAGGATTGCCTTGGAACTAGAAATAGCTGAGCTCGAACAGGAGTTTCGACGCAGTTGGCGGACTTACGACCCCAATCGCTACTCTCATTTTTTGGCACAGACCAGTCAAGACAATCGTCCGGAATTGCTGGCTAGACTGCTGGGTGCGGAGTTGGAATTCAAGTTTCAACCGCCCATACCGGTCGACGAGAATGAGACCACCGTAGGCTGCGAGGATGACGAACGCGTTCTACCGTCGGTGCAACTTTTTGTACTGCGGTTTCCCGAACTGAGTGGTCAAAACGAGATCATTATTCGTTTGTCGGTGCTTGAGTACGCACTGCGGCTGCGCCACGATCGCATTCCACCCAACCCGGATTCCTACCTGTCGTTGTGCGATCAATCCCAGGATCGACTCATCAAGCTGCTGCGGCTGACCGAGAACAAACTGCCGCTTTCTCGTCCCGAACGCGAGCCGGAGTCCGTGGGAGCCTCTGATTCCACGGTACGCGAATCGAAGGCATCCGTTTCCATCACCTTGGATCCGCTGCCTTACAACTTGGGCTGCTTTCTGCTGGTCAAGTTGATTGGCAAGGGCGGTATGGGCTACGTGCATTCGGCAATCGACCTGCGCAGCACCGCTCAGGTAGCCGTCAAAGTCATGCGGCGGGTCGATCCCTGGAGCGTCTATCGATTCATCGAGGAATTTACTTGGCTCAGTCAGCTCAACCATCCCAATTTGGTCAAGCTGTACGATGCATTCAGCGAAGGTGATGTCCGCTATTTTTCGATGGAAATGGTCGAAGGCAAAACCATCCGGCAATGGTTTCAAAGGATTGCACCGGATGCACCAAATCGCATCAATCAACTACGGCGCGTGTTGGCGCAAGCTGCCTCGGCGATTCACTTTTTGCACGAGCATGGCGCTATTCACTGCGACATCAAGTGCTCCAACTTGATGATCACACCTCGTCGCCGAGCCGTACTACTGGATCTGGGCTTGGCCGTTCGCGAAGGTAACAAACAGCCTATGGTGGGTACGCTGCAATACATGGCTCCCGAGGTCATTGAGGGGGGCCGGCCTAGCCGAGCCAGCGATTGGTACAGTTTCGGAGTGTTGCTGTACGAGGTCATCACTGACGACTATCCACCGGTTGAAGTGGATCTTTCGGCCACCGAGCTAGAGGACAAGTATCGTTTGGATCGCGAGATCATGAACGATAGGCTGACCGGTTGCGACAATGAACTGGCCGACTTGTGCGCGGCGCTGCTCCAGTCCGATCCTCAATCCAGGCCACTCGGCCCTAGCATCTTGCAGACGTTGGGTGGGTTTGCCTATGAAGACACGTTGGTGGGACCGGTCGGCAAGTTCTCTGGCCGCGACCAAGAGCTGACCCAATTGACCGATGCTTACCGCCAGTCGACCAACGGTCCGTGCAAAGTGATGGTCGTCCAAGGAGATTCGGGTGTTGGTAAAACGACCACCGTTCACCACTGGCTAACGCACTGCGACCGCGCGGATGACCTGTTGTTGACCATCCGCTGCTACCGGCAAGATCACACGCCGCTGCGGCTGCTGAACATGTTGGTGCAGGAGCTAGTTCAAGTTCTCAAAGATGAACCGGAGTCGCTGTGGTGGCATTCGTTGGAAGAACGGGTCAAAGACATTGGCGCCGCCTTTCCCCAAATTCGGCAGCTGGTCGAGGACGATTTGCCCATCGGCTCGCGTCCTCAGTCCGCTACTCCCGCCTATCTGATAAAAAGCAAAGGCGTTCAGCAGCTGGGCAAGTGGATTTCGGACCTGAGCCAGTCGCGAGCCATCTTGCTGTTCATTGACGACGCGCAATGGGCCGATCAAGAGAGCCTGCGGCTCATTGCTGATCTCATGGCCTCCAACGCGTTTCGCGGATTTGTGATAGCCGTTGACGAAACGTCTCCGTCTACTGTCAGCCAGACCATCGAACAAGCCCAGGACGAAGACCACTCGCCACCGAGTTCTCCGCGGCAAGAGATTCACTTGGGCCCCTTGCCCGAATCCGCAGCCATCGAGCTGCTATCGAGCTGGGCCCATCGCAACGCCATCGATATTACTCCCAGCATCGCGAAGAACATTTCCCAACGCGCAGGCGGCAGTCCCTTTCTGTTGCAGGAATTGTTCCGCGCGTATTCGCATTATGCCAAGCGAGATGGTGTCTCTGACGAGCAGTGGCTCAATAGCGATTCACAAAGCAACGTTCGCAGGCGATTCAGTCTCTTGCCGATTCAAAGCGAGAACGTGTTGCAATATTTGGCAGTGGCCGGCCAATCGATCAACTTTCATCAGCTGCAGATGGTATCTCGGATTCTGCCACATGAACTGCAGCGCACGCTCAGCTTGCTTGCTTCACAGGGATGGGTACGTTCGCGATCCAACGACATGGAATCAGATTTGGAAATCGCTCACGAAAATTTTCGCAAGATCGTATTGGCTTCGTTGCCAACAGAGCGATTGCACCGCCGGCACTTTCGCATGGCGCGCATGCTTTCCAGCGAAGTTCCGCCACCCTGGTCCCGGATGGCTCAACACTACTGGAACAGCGAACGCTATCGAGAGGCTACGGCTTGCTACTACGAGGCAGCTCGGGCAGCCATGAAATCATGGGCGTTCAAGCAAGCTTTGGAGTTCCTGGATCGCGTCGATCACCCTGATGTAAATCGCAGTACTCAAGGCCAAGAGCAGGTCGCGCGGTTGCGAGCCGACTGCTTATCTGGATTTGGCAGTTCTACTGCCGCCGCTGAAATCTATGACACGCTGTCTCAGACCGGTGATAGCGATACCGATCAAACGCTAAACCAGTGCTTGGCGGGCGAACAGTGGATTCGGGCCGGTCAGTTGGATGAGGGACTTAATCGACTACGCGAGGTACTGCGGACTTCGGGTGTGACCAGCTTCACACCGTCCAGCCGAGGGCAGTTGTCGATCGGGTTTCGCACGCTCAAATCCGCTCTGTTCGACTCACCCAACAAGATTCTCTCGGCCAGTCCCTCCGATGAACCTTTGTTCTCGGAGCTAGATCAGTGTTTGAATCGAGTTTCTTTGCCGCTGACGTTTCTGGATAACCAACTGGGGCCCGACCTGATTCTCCGACTGAAGGACCAGGCACAGCGCCGTGGCTCGGAATTTGATCGTTCGCTAGCGGTACTGCACTGGGGTATGTTACTGTCTTTGGCGGGTGGGCGCTGGCGAAAGACGGCGCTGAAGTGGTTGGCCTGCGGTCGTCGATTGGCGGCTCAAAGCGGAGGCCCCGCCGCACTGGGAAGTGCCCAGCTGTGTATGTTCATTTGGCATATTCAGCGCGGACTGCCTGGGCGCGCGATGCTGCACGGCCGCAAGGCCATCAATCGACTCACTCGCGAACCCAGAAATCTCCAGTGGGAAATTCAGTTTGTGCAATGGGGATTGTTGGGGTGCTGCTGGAACACCGCTCAACTGGACGAACTTCGAAAGTCGACGCAGCAACTGCGGCAAAGTGCCATCGACCGCTCCGACCCGATGTCACAGTTCTGGATGAACGTCGCTGCCGCTCATTTGGCCGATCTTGTCGCCGATGACGTGACGCGAGCTCAGCAAGCTATCGAGATATCCGAACAGGCGATTAGCAATCAAAGTTTCCAATCGCCGCGATTCTTTCTTTGGCTAACACGCATCCAGCAGGCTTTGTACGAAGGGCAACCCGAGCGAGCTCATCGGCTGCTGCAGGATGACTGGCGGCGGCTGGAAAACTCGTACGTTTTTAGGACGAACCACTATCGCTGGATGGCACTATGTTTGCGTCTCTGCTGCAATTTGGTTTGTCTGCGCGAACGTTGTGGCAATGTGAGTCAAACCATCAAAGATACGCGGCGCAGTATTCGTCGTTTGGCTCGTTTGTCAGATCCAGCATTCGCCGCCTATGCCGCCGCTTTTCAGCTGGTGCTGGATGCTACACTGGGCCGCCAAGCGCCCGATCACAGCTGGCAATCAGCCACCGATCGACTAACTCACCAGGGACACTTGCTACCAGCTGCGGCATTGTGTTGGCATCGAAACCTAAACGAGTCCGAAACCAATGAAGTTCTAGCGTCAGTGCCAGGTTTATTCACCGATCAAGGTTGCGTCGCACCTCAAAAACTGATGAACATCATCTTGCCCTTACCGCGCGGATAGCCGGTCGACACGGTCTTAGCGCCAAGCCATGTCAAAATTTGAACAAGTTCGGCAGCGGCCTCCTGCCAAATTGCTGCAGCCTCGACCCATGATCCTGGTGGTCAGTCCACTCCGCAGCAGCGTCAACTTGAGTCGGCTTGTGCGATTGGCGGGCTGCAGCGGGATTGGCAAGATCATCTACTGTGGTTCCGGCAAGGTGGACCGAGATATCGCTCGCGATGCAGTCGACTACGTGACGATTGAATCACGGCGCAGTGTCGGCCCTGTCGTTAGCAAACTGAGAGCGCAAGGATTCCACTGTGTCGGCCTTGAGCAAACCACGAATTCAGAACCGCTCACCAGCTTTGCTTTTCAAAGGCAAACGGCTCTGGTCATCGGCTCGGAACGTGAGGGCTTGGCCAACGACGTCCTCAGCCAATTGGCTGCCGTTGTCGAGATTCCGGTCTATGGACAACCCGCCAGTTACAACGTAGTGACGGCCACCACGATGGCCGTCTACGAATACTGCAAGCAGTTTCCCGCAGGCTAGTGCGAGTCGCACAGACATATGGCCTGTGTCATCAACGGAATGGTTGCTCATTCCGTCGAAAACAGACCACGTCAAAAGTGAAATGCTCTAGAGCATTTTCGACAGCAGTGCACACATGTCGGCCGTACGGCAGCTATAACCCCATTCGTTGTCATACCAGCTGACGACCTTGGCCAATTTGCCACTGTCACCTAGCACTTGAGTGAAGTCCGACGCAAAGATCGAACTGTGCGGGTCATCGATGATGTCGGAACTAACCAACGGATCCTCGGTGTACGCCAAGATCCCTTTTAGTGGCCCGTCCGCGGCCGTTTTGACCGCCGTGTTGATATCGCTGGCGGTGGCTTCTTTGGCCAGGTTCACGGTCAGATCCACGACACTGCCGGTAGCAACAGGCACTCGCATCGCAATACCCGTTAACTTGCCTTGCAGCTCTGGAATTACCAAACCAACCGCTTTGGCCGCACCGGTCGACGTCGGAATGATGTTCTGCGAGGCACCGCGCGCTCGATAAGGATCTTTGTGAGGTTGATCCTGAACGTTTTGGTCGTTGGTGTAGGCGTGAACTGTCGTCATCAACCCGGATTCAATGCCGAAAGAGTCATTCAAGACCTTGGCCACGGGTGCCAAACAGTTGGTCGTGCAACTGGCATTGGAAATGCACTTCATATTGGCATCCAATTGGTCGTCATTGACACCGATCACACAGGTCAAATCCGCGCCATCTTTAGCGGGAGCGCTAAGCACGACTTTCTTGGCGCCGGCTTCCAGGTGGGTGTCGTAGCCAGGCTTGCCGCCGCCAGCGCGACCAGTGAAGATCCCCGTGCTTTCGATAACGATATCTATGTTGTTATCTTTCCATGGCAGTTGGGACGGATCACGCTCTGCCAACGCCAGAATCTGCTTGCCGTCCACGACCAGATGACTGTCTGTGGATGAAACTTCGCCCGGGTAACGACCGTGGATGGAATCGTACTTCAACAAAGTGGACAACATCTTGTTGTCCGTCAAATCATTGATCGCAACGACTTCAAATTCGTCAGAGCGTTCCATCAGATTTCGAAAGGTGAGACGACCGATGCGGCCAAAGCCGTTGATTGCAATTCGGATTGCCACTACATGTTCTCCCGAGAGGTTGGATCCAAAGCCTGCCGACCGGCGCTTCCTAATGCCTGTGACGCCCGTCGAGCCGGATGCATGACTGCTGGTCGTTCGAGGGCTGCTTAAAGAGCGAACTCGCGAGCGCGAGGCAGATTATACTTTTGGCACAAAAACCCGGCAACGACCACTGATCGCGCCTGTCATTCGAGACAAGAAGTCCATCAACGGGGGTCGATCGTGCCACTAGATGGATTCAGCGGGATATCGCATTCCTTTAGAGCTGGCAGAGCCACTCGTGAAGCAACGACCATTTTGGCAACTGCCGCCGGGTGTCAGTCGCGGAACGTGGGATTACGTGCAATCGGCAACGATTGCCCGGGACTACGATCGCTATTTTGCCGACCATCAACTGCTACGTTTGGACGTGCAGTTCTTGGAAAACTACTTGCCCCAGCCGCAGCCCGGCCAGCCCGCTCCACTCGTGGCCGACTTTGGTTGCGGTACCGGGCGAGTCGCTCGCCAGCTGGGACCGCGTGGACTGAGAATGCTGAACATTGATCTCAGCCTCGCCATGTTGCGTATCGCCCAAGATGCTTGCCA
Organism: Pirellulaceae bacterium; assembly: GCA_028289675.1. Classification (GTDB taxonomy): domain Bacteria; phylum Planctomycetota; class Planctomycetia; order Pirellulales; family Pirellulaceae; genus Aureliella. The sequence goes on along the minus strand of JANQOL010000697.1, from coordinate 2,994 downwards.
GGAATCGTCGGTAGCGCAGTTGCGAGCCAATTTGGTTCAACTGGACGCCTTGGCCGACAATTGTTTAGATCTCGGCTGCTGTCTATTCAGCAGTCTAGGCATGCTGCGGGGAAGACCGAATCGCCGAGAATTCTTGAGTTCAGCAGCTCGCTGTTTGAAACCTTCTGCCTGGTTGATACTACACGTCCACAATCGCTCTTCCGCTTGGAGGGATCCGGGAGGTCTCAGGTGGTTGATCACTTCGAGATGGAACAGCTGGACCCGCCCAGAGCATGAGTTCGGCGACCGCAGTTACGCTTACCGCGGCCTGCCAGCGATGTTCTTGCACGTCTTCAGCCGAAGTGAAATCGTCCAAGATCTGCGCGCCGCCGGTTTCACGCACATTGAGGTGTTCGCCATCGATGGCACGTCTACGCGGCTGTTACCCCAGCCGAGCTGGATGACACAGTGGCGCGCCGGCGGGTACTTCTTGGCTGCCCGCGTCAGCTCTCCAAAACCTTGATCAATTCGTCGAGACGTTTTTCTGACACCTTCTCTTTCGTGCCCAACGGTTGAGCAAAAATAGAAACGCGAAATTCCTCAATCAACCACCGCAACTGCACCAATTGTGGACGCACTTCCTGGGCTGGCTCCGCGGCAAGAGTCTGATAAGCGTGCCATGCTCGTTCAACCGGTTCTCGCAGCCGTCGATCTTTCGGTAGCCCACCACTGGACAACTTGTTCAGTCGATAACTGCACGCGCTGAGGTATCTGGGATACTCGGCCAGCCTGCGCCAAGGAACTGTCTGTAAGAATCCGGTCGGGCACAGATGCGCGAGCTGCTGTTCAACGTCTGCGGCCACTTCGTGCCACGAGGCGGGCGCCTTTTCCATTTTCAGCCGCAGCTCGTGGGCCGCTTCAGCCAATTTGGGCAACCAGCTCGCTACCTCTTGCGCCTGTATGGAAATCTGAGTAGAAGCCCTCGCATTGCGAGCTTCCCATTCGGCTCGGTCAATCAACAGCGGTTGATTTTCTACCAGCGCCGCGCGAGCGATCAAATCGGACAGTTGCGCACGCCACTGGCGCGCTTCCAGCACATGGCCCAATCGCAGCAAACACTGGTCAAGCTGTGGTAGGTGAGCAACGTGCGACTTCAACGATTTACGGTGCTTGAAGGACAATAGTCGAGTCAATCCGGCGGTGGTGGACCGCTGTTGTTCCCGTTCCGTATCGACCAGTTGCAGCTCGACGCGGTCTTCCAGATCCACCAAGGCTGGAAAGGCGGCTACTTTGACGCCCCCGCGATCAACCGACACGGGTTCAAAACTGCATTCGAATTCTTGGACCGTGACGACACGATTGTCCCAATGCTCGACACTGCCGATCGTTTCGGTATTCGAGTGCGTGGGAGCCAATGCGTGAGCCTGTTGCAGGTGGGTGATATCCCGGCCCTCCTCCAACACCACTCCTTGATCGTCGACGACTTTGACATAGAAGCGCAGATGGGCTGGTAACTTCTCGATATTGAACTCACTGGGTCGAATCGACTCTCCACTGTGGGCTTGCATGGCTCTACATAAGGCCGTCATAAACGGCTCGTCCCGGGCTGCTGTGGACAGCTCGGCGGCTAATCTCCGAGCCACATCGGGCGCGGGCACGTAGTTGGTGCGCTGGTGCTTGGGCAAACCGCGAATCAAATGCAGAATCTTCTCCTCCAACAATCCGGGTACCAACCAGCCCAATGACTCTTCGCTGACCTGGCGCAGCGCCGCCTGTGGCACGGTGGCCGTCACGCCGTCTGCGGAATGCCCTGGTTCGAAATGATATTCCAGAGGAAGTGACGTTTTTCCAATCTGCACGGCATTGGGAAACCGCTGGTCGATCGTTTCGAGTCCCTGATCGTCTTTCAACAAATCGTTGGGTTGCATCCACAGGGCCCGCGCTTCTTCGGACGATCCATGCCGCTTGAGCCAGGCCCGCAAACTGGCCAGATCAGTGACGTCTAACGGTACCCGCGCGTTGTAGAAATTACCTAAGTGAAAACGATCCAGAATGTAATCTCGCGATCGCGTGCGCTGAGCCAGCTCATGCATGTCAGCTAGCAGTTCCTGGTTGTGCAAGTAGAACTTCTCGACGCACTTCCAGTCGCCAGCAACCAGGCCTTGCTCAATCATTAACGTCCGAGCTGCCTCTGGATCGATCGGCGTCAGCGGGACGCGTCGACCGGCCACGATGGACAATCCAAACAATGAACTGCGCCGGTAGACCATGGGCGAACCGGTTTTACTGCTCCAGTGAGGATCGTAGTACGAGTGTTTTAGTAGGGATTGAGCTGCTCGCTCGATCCATTCCACATCGACTTCAGCGATGGTTCGGCCGTAGCGGCGGCTCGTTTCCACAATTTCGGCGACCACAATCCATTTAGGCTGGCGGCGAAACAGACCCGAACCCGGCCAGAGCGCGATCTTCAATCCACGTGTGGCTTGATACTCATGGCCATCCCCGCACATCGCCACTCCACTGAGTAATCCGCTCAGCAGCGATTGGTGGATGGCCGCATAACCCTCCGGGCGTTTACGCCGCCTCTGCGGTCCATGCTTGGTTCGCCGCTGGTTCGTTTCCTCCGACGCATTCGAGTCTGATGCATCCGTTTCAGGCTCCAGCTTGGGCAACTTGATACGCCTTTTGTTGGCGGATAAACCCGCGGCTGCGGCCAATTCGCGTAGCTGCCGAATGGTGTTCGACCATTCTCGAAATCCGATGTGCGATAGAAAATTCTGGTGCAGGGCCTTCTGCAGTCGAGAGCGTCCCAGGTCCCGACGTAGTTTCTCATAGAACGCAAACAGCCGCAGGTAGCTGAAGAAATCGCTGTGCGGATCCCGAAACGGCTGGTGCGCCTCGTCGGCTTGAGCTTGTTGGCCGGCCGGTCGCTGACGAACGTCCTGGCATTCCAGGGCCGCGGCGATGATCAGCACGTCTGCCAGGCATTGCCGCTCACTGGCTTCGATCAACATG
>JANQOL010000681.1 GCA_028289675.1 Pirellulaceae bacterium | reverse complement strand
CTACGTCCGCGGAAGCGCTGCTGAAGAGCAACGCGCCGCCAAGTCCGCCAGCTAGCGCGGGGCGCAAGGCGGACAGCAAACTAAATGCATCGTTGCTGGGCATGGAAGGCGAGCAATCGTCGAAAGTCGTGACCCGTACCGGGCTTGACCAACATTTCGTCGGCGCCAGCTCGCTGCGCCGATTTCCAGCGGGACCAATGTGGCAGACTGACCGCGCCACACAGCAAACTGTCGGGAAAACGCCCGCGCGCCTCTTGAAAGAACTCGACGGTACCCTGCACTTCATCCTGACCAGGCGTACTCTTCAGGCACGAATCGTCCCACAGCAGCCAATCCGGCGGCGTTTGGCTGGCGTATGATTCCAGCCAGGCATCGGCTGCGATGCAAGCAGCGGTGTCCCCGTTGTGCTCTGCCCATGCCACCCAAGCATCCGACAATTGACGATCGCGAGACACAATCAGGCCTCGCCATCGACGACGCGTGCGTTTTGTGCGGATACGAACATAGTCATGCATCGAGGGAGCGGGTGTCAGCAACTCCGGCGTGTCGCCGTGTAGCCAGGGGTACCAGTAATCCCACCAGCGGTACCAAGGGATCATCCGCTGGTCGCGCTGATGGAATCCGGTTCGCCCTGCCCCGCTCCACCAGTTGCTCAGGGCCACCGACACCGGAATCTCTGGCCAAGTCGCGACCAGCTCCGCAGTGAGTTTCGGACGATATTCCAGCCGCGTACGGCAAGCGATTACGATGCGGCACGCATTACCTACGTCCAAGTCGCCGATTTCTTCGAGCGTCGCGAGCGAAGTCCGCAGGTGTACTGTGGTTGTCTGCTGAAACCGCTCCATCAGCCAGCCCAATTCGTGGTCGTGGGGTCCCAGCCAGATCAACTCTGGGACGGCACTCATGAGTTGGCCTCCGCGGCATCCCATCGGATTTCGTGTTCGGTCAGCAGACTGTGTGCTTCCTTAGCCGAAGTACAGCTGCGAAGCTCTTCCACCAGGGATGTGCCGGATAGCAAACGCGATAGTTTGGCCAGCACCTGAAGATGCACCCGATCATCGGTCGAACAGATTAAGAAAAACACGTCGGTCAGATGTCCACTTTGATTGCCGAAGGGCAATGGCTGCGCCGACACACCTAACGCCAATAGCGGTCCACCCAAAATCGAATTCTGGGGTCGGCGCGGGTGGAGCAAAGCGACGCCGTTATCGAGTGCCGTCGGATGCAGATCTTCCCGCGCCAGGACAGCCTCGATCATCCGCGGCGTGTCCCACAGCAGTCCGGTTTGCTCGGCCAACCCACAGATGCGTCGCACTACACTGCCCCGCGTCCGAGCCGACAATGGAATCTCAATAGCCTGCTCAAGCAACAAATCACTCAGGCGCACCGATTCGCTATCGCTGGCACTCCAGCGGTCGACGACTTGTTGAACTCGCGATAGTTCCTCGAGATCGCTGGCACCAATGCGTTCTTCAAGCCAAGAGTGGATTTCCGGTTCGGCGAATCGCCAGTCGCCACTCACACGGCGCGCCGGCAGTTGCCCACGGTCTGCCAGCCGCCGAACTTGCTGCGGCGTTAGGTGCAAATAGGCGGCCAACTGGTCTACGTCTAAGTCTTGGGCGGCCATGGTGGTTAACGTGCAAGAGGATCTGATGGTGAGGTGGACACTTTAGCTAGCAAAGTCGCGCGGTCTGGCTGGGCTATTGATTTCTGGGTTGCGTTGGCTGCCGCCTTGAACTCGGCTTGACTGCACATAGTATTCGGGGCACGCTGTTAATGAAGCCCCGTTGGGTGGAGATTCCACCGGCGAAGCTTTGACTGGGGTCGGCAGTCATGAAGATGACCGACCTCAGGATCCGCTGCTGTGGGTCCTCGCAGTTTTAAACCTGGGTGTTTGAAACTGTTTGGACCGCTAGACGAGCGGACGCTGGAAACTCCATGGGGTCCAGCTGAACAATCAACGATTTTAGCGTTAACTCAAGTGGCAAGGAGGCCGCCGATGTCGACGTCTTATTCCAACGAGGGATCCTCGGGCGCAGACACGCTCAGTTTACGGGGCTTCCTTTCAGAAGCAGTCTTTGTGGGCGCCGAGGATATCGAGGTTCGGCGCTGTGTCGATCGGGCGGACAAGTGCCATCCGGGCGACGTGTTCATTCCCCAGCACTCGGCGGCCAGGGACGAGCACGACAAAGTGGACGAAGCGATTCGCCGAGGAGCTGTGGCCGTCGTTGCCGAACGCTTGCTGCCGGTATCCGTACCCCAATGCTTGGTCGAAAACACGCAGGAAGTCTACGCACGGGTATGTCAGGCGCTGACCAATCATCCCTCTCGCCGCATGCTGACCATCGGCGTGGTGGGCACGCATGGGAAGACGACGACCGCACTGTTTGTGGCTGCCATGCTGAAGCAGCTGGGCGGTGCGGTGGCCTACTACACCAGCCTGGGCTGCAGCGATTCGACCGGATGTGATCGCGAATCGACCCGCCCGCCGGGAGCTAGGCGGCTGGCCAAGTGGCTGCAGCAGTCCGACAAGGCAGGCGCTCCGGCCGCTATCTTGGAACTGACTCCGGCCATGCTCAACCAGCATGTCACGGCGGGCGTTGAATTCGATTTGCTGATCGTGACCAGCTTGCGGCCAGGACAGTTTCGCGGCAGCCCCAGCGCGCGTGACTTGGGCAACATGCTCGATCGATTGGCCGCCAATATGAAATCACATGGGATGGTGTTGTACAACGCTGACGATGCTCAAGCGGCCGGGTGGGCGGAACGTTCGGACATGTCATGCATTAGCTATGGAATTGATGCTTCCGAACACATCCGCAGTAAACGACTTGGCCGCGCGGGCGCCGAGCAACAGTTGTTGGCGATGACCGGCAACACGCTGATGCCGTTAACGTTGAAGATCCCCGGAGATCACGTCGCGCGAGCTGCCATGGCGGCCGTTGCGACCAGCTGGATGTTCGATTTTTCGGTCCCGGACGCCATTGCCGGCATCGAGTCTCTGGACTCAGTGCCCGGCCGCATGCAGCGGGTCAGTACGTCGGTGGACGTGCCCGTGTTTATCGATGCGGGTGAAACCCCTGATCGCGTTGCCGTGGCCGCGCACGCCTTGAGGCAGCATCAACTGGGGCCAACCACGATTGTCATGGATCTCAGCAGCCGCTTGGACGCTCGTTGGAGGCAGCGTCTGGGAGAAGTGTTGGACAAGGCGGCCCACCGCGTTGTCTTGAGCGCCGCCGATCTGGCTCCGACCAGCGCCCAGTCGGTCGCCATGGATGTGTTGGGTGGGGTTCGATCCCCGGGCCGAGTGCAGGTCATTCCGGATCGAGCAGCTGCCATCGAGTGGGCTATTCGCAACACCGAACAAGGCAGTGTGCTGCTGGCTGGTTGCGGAGTCGCGTCGTGGACCGGTCGCGAGGGAGAGACGCTGCATGACGAAATGATTGCAAAACAGGCGATCACGCGGAAGCAACAGGCTGCCCCCATGCCTGCCTTGGCGATTTTTCCGCCTTCTGATCCAAACTCGTTTTTTCGCATTGACTCTTGACGGAAGTTTCCGGTATTTCCGATCCAAGCGAGCAGGATAGTCGGCTACCTTCGACCCACTTGGAAGGTGTCCGACGTGACCGCACGTTTTCATGGAGGAAAACGATCCAGCTCGGCCACAATGAGACAGGATGTCGATCAGTGGAAGCTCTGTCGTTGGCTATGCTTTTGCGGGAAAACATAGCTGGCCTCCCTCCTGGGTCGGAGCAAACAACTGGTAGGAAGTGATTTCTGGGTCAATCACCCCTATCGGAGCTTCGCGGCAGGGCTTAAGTCTGCGCACCGGGGCGGGTCATTTGATTCGCTCCGGTGCCAGGGATCGCCAGCCTCCATGGTTCACTCACGAACTGTGGAGGCTTTTTTCGCGCGCGGTCGGCACCACCCCGTCGGTTGCTGTGGCCCGATTTTTTTCTGCCACTTGGGTTTTCTGCTATTCTGGGACGGATTCAACCATCCAGCCAACGGCGTTTCGAGCATCAGATTTCGACTCACATGCCGCTTGAGCTGCCCTCCCTCACAATAGGCTGGCCGCAGACCCAGAGCATGGCTGCAACCACCCAGCCGATTTCTAGCTGAACATCCTTCGGAGTTTATCGATGCGAATTCGCACTGCAATGGGCGTCCTTGGTCTGCTGACGGCAGGCTTGTGCTACCAACCGTTTCTAGTGTCCCAAGAGAAACCGGCCAAGGCTGCCGGACAGGCGGACTCGGATCAAAAGCAGAAGCGTCAGCGGACGCGCTTGCTGCCAGCCACAAAAGCCTTTCTTGAATCGCTGACACCCGCACAGAAAGAGAAAGCGACGTTGGACTTCGATTCGGAAAAACGAGTCCAGTGGCATTTCATTCCCAAGCCTACGCGCAAGGGCCTGCCGCTGATGGAGATGGAAGCCGCGCAGCAAGAGGCCGCGCACGAGTTGCTCCGAGCAGTGGTCAGTCAAGTCGGCTACAGCAAGGCGACGACCATCATGCAGCTGGAATCGATCTTGCTCAAATTGGAGGGCCCGCAAAGTAAGGATAAACGCAATCCCGAGAAGTATTACTTCACCATCTTCGGCGAACCTGCCAACAAACAGCGGTGGGGTTTAAGTATCGAAGGTCATCACCTGTCGCTGAACTTCACGCTGCAAGGCAATCAAGTATTGGATTCCACCCCGCAATTTTTCGCGACCAATCCTGCGGAGCTCAAGGATGATTTCGGAAAAGGATTTCCCAAGGGCCTGAAGGTACTGCGAGCCGAAGAACAGCTGGCGTTCAAGTTGGTGAAGAGTTTGAATGACGAGCAATTCCAAAAAGCCCTGCTGCCCGGTGACACGCCAGACGAAATTCGCGACGCTGGCGACGCGCAACCGCCTCAAGCTGCGGCGCGCGGGGTCGCCTTTTCAGACTTGACGGAGGAACAATTGGAAACGGCGAAGAAGTTGATGAAGGCCTATACGTCCAAAATGAAACCCGCCGTTGCCAAGCAGCGTTGGGAGCTTATCGACGAAGCGGGCGTACAGAACATTCGATTCGCCTGGTCGGGTCCCAAACGGCCCGGAGTGGGCCACTACTACATTGTTCAGGGGCCGACATTTCTAATCGAGTTCATCAACGTTCAGCCAGATGCGGCTGGCAACCCGGCCAATCACGTGCACTGTGTGTGGCGTGACATGCAAGGTGATTTTGATTTGCCCCTGGCAGGCAACTAGGCCATATGTCCGCGCGACTCGCCCTAGAGTTCGTCCAACAGCAGTTGCGCGGCCATTTTTCGTAGTTGTTCCGACATGTGCAGAAGTTCTTGTTCTGGCTGTTGACGCGACGCTCGCGAGTGGCTGGCTGCTTCGGCCGCCAGCACTTGCGCGCAACTCGTCAACTTTTGCACCGTCTTTAATCGCAGGTCCAGCCGGTCAAAGTACGCCTGATCGGATGCCGTAGCGACCGGCGGTGGATTGAGAAAACGCGTGTCCTGCTGAAAGATCTTCTCGATCTCCTGCAGCAAGGGTTCGTCCAATTCTGGCTTGTCCTGAATCGGCGAGAATTCCGGCAGCGAAGGGACTTTGGGCAACGGATCTGGCGGCGTACCGTATGAGATCTGCGGAGGATCTACTAGATCCGCAGCCAACGGTTCTGGCTCAGTGGCAGCTTGTGAGCCCGGAGGAGTTATAGGGTCTGCGGGCTGCAGCGTTGCCTTCATTGGTGCAGTTGAGTGTTCATCGGCGGCGGGCGGGGCGGTCGCGGCGGGACTTGTCGCGGTCTGAATCGTCGGAGTTGGATCCGAGGCGTCAGCAGCTGTCAGTTGCCACATGCAGGTGATCGCCACGATGCCGGCATTTAGTGCCACGCCAATACTCAACCACGAAAACCGGTAAGTCGAGACCATGGTAAGCTTCCAGATGTTAATGTCTTGGCGGGCGAATTTCAGCCAGCTGAATCTCAGTGACAGGCGTCCAACGAGTATCGGTTCCAGCGGTTAGGTACTCAACGGGCGAGTAATTCCTGGATGGCGGGTCGCAACTCCTGTCCACGCACGTGAATGCGTGCCACGTTGCCGTCGGGGCCGATGAGCACAATGAAGGGAATCATGTTGATGCCATGCCTGGTGGCGGCCTCGGACTGAAAACCCAACTGATCTTGGAAGTAAAAACTCCGCCAAGGCAATTGTTGTTGATCCACAAACGTTCGGGCCGCTTCCAGCGAATCGTCCATATTGACGCCGACGATGGTCAGTCCCTGATCCGAAAACTCTTCGTGGATTTTGCGGATGTTGGGAATCTCGTTGAGGCATGGCACGCACCAAGTCGCCCAGAAATCGATTAGCACGAGTCTACCGGCGTAATCGTCCCATTCAAGCGTTTGGCCGTCGAAACCCAAGAGGCCTTCCGGTGCGAATGGTTGACCAATTAGGCCTGTGCGAGCACGGTGGTCGTCCACGAAGTCCTGGGCGCTACTGGTGACGACGCTACTCGGAAGTTCGCCGAGTTTTTGCTCTACATAACTCGCCAGTTGTTGGCTGGCCGCCAAATTGCCACTGTACTCAATATTGGCAATTGCCGTCGACAATTGCTCCACAGTTGTGGCGGTCGGAAACTCGTCGAACAGTCCCCGCGCAGCTTGCAGCAGATTTGACGACTCGAATTCAGGTGTGCCCAGGCTGCGACTGACCAAGTTGTAATTCGACAACGATTGGCTGTCGCGGGCGGCAAACATCCAGGATTCGCCGCGCAATTGGGGATCGTCCACCGATTGGTACTCAGTGGCAATGATGTTTCGAACTTGAAGGGCCGCTTCGTGAAAACCCATCTGTTGCAGAACATAGTGCGCCTGCTGGAGCATCATGAACTCAGGAAAGTCACGTTGGGAACCGGGCTCGAACATGGAGTTGATCTGCGTCAACAGATCATTGGGATTGCTGTCGACGCCGTTTTGTAGCGACTGCAATTCGAATCCCAGCAAGACGACTCGACTTTGATGGGCCAAATCGGCATCCTCGGAACTGGCCAAGGAACGAGCCAGGGTCTCGAGCTGTTGGGCAGAATCAACGTCACCAATACCACTCAGATGCGACAGTGCGACCAACTGCGCCAGGACGCCGGCTTTGCGCTGTTCGGGCGACGCGTCCGCTGCATTGGCGAGCCGCTCACCCGCGTCCAACTTAACTTTGCCCAAACGAATACCAGCACTGACAAAGACCTCCTTGTCCACGATGTTGTTGGAACCGGCAACGACCAGATCTCCGATGGCCGCGTCGACCGATTGCAAGTGCTCAACGAGATCCTGTGGTTGATCCGATTCAGATTCACGCAGCGTCATGAAGGGTCGAGCGTTCAATTCGGAGTCAGTCAATGGTGCCGGCCCGGCCGCGCTGGCTGGCGGCAGCAATTGTTCTGCTCCGGACGCACTTGCCGCGTCGGCCTGACCGAAGTCGATCGGGTTCCCGGCCGGTGCACCGCCGGTTGTGGCTGGCGCAGGCATGCTCACTGGTCCCTGGTCCGATGCCGAGCGATCGGCCGGAGACACCTGGGGACCGGAACCAACCAAGGAAGTTTCCGGACCGGCCGCCGTCTCGTTCGTCGACGTGGGAGCGCTGTTGGTGACCGGAGTGCTGGTGTTGCAGCCGGCCAGCAAACTCAGCACGATGCAGCATTCGAGTCTGAAACGCGTCATTGAACCGATCCGCTTTCCGAGGTTGACTGGACTTCCGGAGCTGATTGGGCTTCCGAGTTTGGCTGGGCTGCTGACTCACCGGAGAGGTCCTTGGGAGCGGGCGCCGGAGTCGGCGCTTCGAACAGCATTTGGACCAGGCGATCCAGCTCACTGCCTCGAGCCTCCAATGAAACTACCGTGCCCTCTTTATTCAGCAGCAACACGGTGGGCAATTGCGAAACGCCGAACTCCATCCGTAAACTCTTCAGGGGATCAGACGAATCATCGTGAATGACCGGCCACGGTAGCGTCTCGGAAGCCAGGAACTTATCCAGCGCTTGACGATCCTCGTCCAAGCTGATGCCCACCACTTCCAGTCCCTTGGAATGATACTTTTCATAATGCCGTTTGAGCCGTG
>JANQOL010000676.1 GCA_028289675.1 Pirellulaceae bacterium | reverse complement strand
ACCGTGGCACAGCGGACCGGAAATCCAAGTGCAAGACAATCAAGGCGGGCACGACGCGCAGCTGGCCGGATGGCTGTACCAGTTGTACCAACCCAAGGCGCCGTCCTGGGCTCCTTCGCCCGAGACACTCGACGCGACCCGACCGGCCGGCGAATGGAATCATCTCTTTGTTCGAATCGCGTCCAACAAATGTGTCGTCGCCATGAACGGCAACTTGTACTACACGTTCAGGCTGGGCAGCAAGGATTGGAAGGAGCGAGTTGCAAAAAGCAAGTTCGCCAAGTTCGAGGGCTTTGGGGCGGCCGGAGAAGGGCATATCTGCCTGCAAGATCACGGAAATCTGGTTTCTTATCGGAACATCAAAATCCGCAAGCTGGATGACACTGGCAACGCGCCGCAACCGATCACATCCAAGCTGAACATGAGTGGCGTGCTGGCGTTTCCCGACTTGCAGTGGGAAGACTGGGACCCCATCGGCGATGGAGGCAAAGTTCGCAAGCTGCGGATCATCGAGCTGACCTATGCACCGGACGATGATTCCCGGCTGTATGCCGCCACGCAAGGCGGCGCCGTCTACACGTTTGAAAACCGTCCGGACGTCCAGCACGCTCAATTGGTACTGGATCTTCGTGACACGGTCACGCCGTGGAAGTCGGCCAATGAAGAGGGGCTGTTGGGCCTGGCCTTTCATCCAAACTTTGCAGACAACCGACAGTTTTTTGTGTACTACACCCACCGCGAAGATCATCGTTCGGTTGTCTCTCGCTTCCGGATGGCCGCTGACAATCCATTGAAAGCCGATCCCGATTCCGAAGAAGTTATCCTGGAAATCGCCCAGCCCTTTCAAAACCACAACGGCGGCTCGATCGAATTCGGTCCGGACGGGTTCCTGTACATTGGCACCGGCGACGGCGGCTTCCGCAACGATCCCAAGATTTCCGGGCAAGACGTGTCTTCGCTGCTAGGTAAGATCCTGAGGATCGACGTTGATCAAACATCCGGCGATACCAAGTACGGCATTCCGGAAGACAATCCCTTCGTGTCCTTGTCCGGCGCCCGACCAGAGGTGTTCGCGTACGGTCTTCGCAACCCCTGGCGCATTGCGTTTGACAAGGCCACCGGACGCCTGTGGTGTGGGGACGTGGGTCAGGAACTGTGGGAAGAAGTCAACGTCATCGAAAAGGGTGGCAACTACGGCTGGAGCCGACGCGAAGGCAGTCATTTCTTTGGCAATAAGCCACAACCCGAGGCGCCCACTCAGCCCATTGAACCGGTTTGGGAGTACGACCACACGGCTGGCAAGTCGATTACCGGCGGCCGCGTGTATCGTAGCCAGCGGCTGCCTCAGTTAACTGGCAAGTACATCTACGCGGACTACGTGAGCGGAGCTATTTGGGCCTTGACCTACGATGAAACGACAGGCATGGCAACGGCCAACGAGCAAGTAATCCCCAATGGCATCACGGTACTCGCCTTTGGCGAAGACCCGTCCGGCGAGGTGTACTACATGATCGACAGCTCGCGTGGCGAATGCATCTACAAACTCGAAGCCCAGCCGTAGGGCTGGCCTGAGTGGATTGCACTGTTCGCAACCTTTCCTTTGGAATCGTGTGCGGAATCTGATGCACAGTCCACGCCGCCAAGTTCATGAACTGTCAACGCAGCACCGGTGAGAGAGTTCCGCCATGCAGATCCACCGCTGGATTTTCGTCTCGTTGTTGTGGTGCTGCAGTAGCTTGGCGATCGGCGAACCGCCCCGGCCCAATGTCGTGGTGATCTTGGTCGACGACATGGGATATTCCGATGTCGGCTGCTACGGCGGCGAGATCGACACGCCTCATATCGACGCCTTGGCAGCCGGCGGCTTGCGATTCACTCAGTTCTACAACGCGGGCCGATGCTGCCCAACGCGAGCCAGTTTGATGACGGGCTTGCATCCGCATCAAGTTGGTATCGGCCACATGACCGAGCCGCCTGAAACTCCCTTGGGTTTTGACGGCGCTTACCAAGGACACCTGAACGAAAACTGCGTCACGCTGGCTCAGGTCCTGAAATCGGCCGGCTACCGAACATCGATGGTCGGCAAATGGCACTTGGGATATCACCAACAATCCGACTGGCCATTGCAACGCGGATTTGACGAGTACTTTGGGGGCATCGCGGGAGGTTTCAATTACTTTCGCCCCGAAGGGCGGCGAGGCATGCACCGCGGCAACGAGCCGGTGGAAACTGACGAAGACTTCTACGCAACGGATACGTTCACGGACGTTGCTTGCGATTTCATTCGCGACCGGGATGCCCGCGATGACGAAGAGCCGTTCTTTCTCTACGTGGCCTACAACGCTCCGCATTGGCCACTGAATTCCAAGTGGGAAGAGTTTCAAAAGTACAAAGGGCGATACCGTGGCGGCTGGGAACAACTAATGCGCGAGCGGCTTGCCAAACAACAGGCGCTGGGCTTGTTCGGTGAAGACATCGTACCTGCGCCGCACGTTGGTCCAGCTTGGGACGAGTTAACAGACCAGCAGCGTGAGGACCTGGACTCCATCATGGCGGCCTATGCCGGCTGCATCGATTCCATCGACCAAAACATTGGCAAGTTGACCGCTTGCTTGCGCGAGTTGGATGAGTTCGACAACACGCTAATTCTGTTCTTGTCCGACAATGGAGCTTGCCAAGAGGGTGGCGACCTGGGACGAGGTTCGGCGGCCATGGTCAAGGATCCGCCGGCTGGAGTTGCGGGTGTGCGTCAAGGTTTGGCATGGGCCAATGCTTCGAACACTCCGTTTCGCCTGTACAAGCACTTTGTGCACGAGGGCGGTGCTTGCACTCCACTGATAGCGTCCTGGCCCGATGGCATTCCTCAAAGTCAAACGGGCAAACTGATGCGGCAATTCGCGTATCTGCCCGACGTGATGGCAACACTGGTCGAGCTATCTGGCGCCACTTACTCGTCCCGCGTGCCGGCCTGCGTGGGGGAATCCATGGTGCCGCTGCTACATGGCGTCGATCAGCCAATTCATCATGACCCTGTGTTTTGGGAACACGAGGGCAACGCGGCCATGCGTTGGGGAACATGGAAACTGGTCCGCCAGTACCAACAACCTTGGGAACTGTACAATTTGGAATCCGACCGGACGGAAATGAACAACTTGGCAACCGCAGAACCCGAGCGACGAGACAAAATGATCGAGCGTTGGGAAGCTTGGGCCAGTGAGCACCAAGTTGCGTTTCCGGAGCGTTTCAACATGTATCACTTCTTGAACCAAAAGAAAAAGCGAGAAAAGCAGGCCGCCAAAGAAGACTCCCCAGCGCGGACCGATGACCCTCCACAGTCTTAGACCTGGATCCGCTCGAACGTGTCCAAGTCCGGTGTTTGTTCCTCCGCAGTGACCTGCGGCTCACCTTCCCTCCGTCTGCTCCTTTCAGCCATAGAAAACCATCATGTGCAACCACCGCCATTTAGGCAGCTGTCTACTTGCCTTGACGCTGGCCGTTTCCACCAGCCTGATCGCCAGCGAACGTCCCAACATCGTTTTCGTTTTCAGTGATGATCATGCCCCGCACGCGATCGGTGCGTATCGAGGATTGTATGAGAGCCTGGATCCGACGCCCAACATCGACGCGTTGGCCCGTCAGGGCATGGTGTTCCGCAACAGCTTCTGCACCAACAGCATCTGTGGTCCCAGCCGAGCCGTAATCCAAACGGGCAAACACAGCCATAAAAACGGATTCATGAACAACGGCAACGAATTCGATGCCGGCCAACAGACCTTTCCCAAACTGCTGCAAAAGGCAGGCTATCAAACGGCCATGTTCGGCAAGTGGCATTTGAAAAGCACACCACAAGGCTTCGACGCTTGGAACGTCTTGCCGGGTCAAGGCGAATACTACAATCCAATGATGCTCAGCCCTTCCGGACGCCAGCGGTATGAAGGTTACTGCACGGACGTGGTCACCGATTTGGCACTGCAATGGCTAAAAGAAGGGCGCGACCCCGATCAGCCCTTCTTGTTGATGTGTCAGCACAAAGCGCCGCACCGCTGCTGGATGCCGCCGCTCAGGTACTTGAACTTGTACGACGACGTCGAGATTCCTGAGCCCGACACCCTGTTCGACCGCTACACCGACAACGCGTCCCCGGCGCGCAACCAGGAGATGGAAATTGACCGGCATATGCACCTGGTATTTGACCTGTTTATGGACCCACCGGACGGATTTGATCCTCAGAAAGAGGTGGGCACGGACAAATCGGCTTTTCGCAATCTACAAAAGATGTCCGACGAACAACTGCGCCAATGGCATGCAGCCTACGGTCCGAAGAACGAAGCATTTCGCCAGGCCAACCTAAATGGCCAAGATCTGGTGCGTTGGAAGTACCAACGGTACATGAAAAATTATTTGCGTTGCGTCAAATCTGTGGACGATAGCGTGGGACAGTTGATGGCCTATCTGGAACAAGCCGGATTGGCGGAGAACACCGTCGTTATTTATTCGTCCGACCAAGGATTCTACCTAGGCGACCATGGCTGGTACGACAAACGGTGGATGTATGAAGAGTCGTTAAAAATGCCCTTTATCGCCAAATGGCCAGGAGTCGCAGCCCCTGGCTCGACTTGTGACGCGATGATTCAGAACTTGGACTACGCCGAAACGTTTCTGGAGATGGCTCAGGCCGACGTTCCGGAAGACATGCAGGGTGAGTCGTTGGTGCCGTTGCTGCAAGGGACGACGCCAGACGAATGGCGCAAGTCGCTGTACTACCATTTCTACGAGTATCCCAGCGTCCACATGGTCGCCCGCCATAACGGAGTACGAACCGAACGTTACAAACTGATTCGCTTTTACCAGTTTGACGAGTGGGAGTTCTATGATCTGGAAACCGATCCTCAGGAACTACACAACCAGTACGACAATCCTGAGTATGCCGAGCAAATCGAGCAGCTAAAGCAAGAGCTATCGCGATTGCAAGCTTACTACCAGGACGATTCTGATCAGCAGGTGATGCCTGCTGACTGGCAAAACAAATATCGCCTGGTTCCGTAGCGACGGTCGCGAGGGATGGCAAGGATGGCGGCACCGGCAAACGAAAGTTGAGGCGGATATGAAACCTTGGTTGTCAACACGTTGCCCAGGCAATCCAAACGCGGTTCGCAGGCGAGGCAGTCTGCTCCGCTGGACGCTACTCGGTTTGCTATGCCTCGGATGGATGGCCGTAACTGCCCGCCCTGGAGCCGCGAGTGAAAAGCCGCCGAACATCGTACTGATCTTCATCGACGACATGGGTTGGGCCGACTTTTCGTGCTTCGGCAACCAGGCCGTCGAGACGGAAAACTTTGATCGGCTGGCCGCGGAGGGCATTCGCTTCGAACAGTTCTATGTCAACTCGCCCATCTGCTCTCCGTCGCGAGTGGCCATCTCCACCGGCCAGTATCCACAACGTTGGCGCATCACCTCGTTTCTGAACAACCGGCAAAACAACATCGACCGAGGGATGGCTCAGTGGTTGGATCCGTCCGCTCCCATGCTGGCTCGCTTCTTGCAAGCGGCCGGCTACGCCACCGGGCATTTTGGCAAGTGGCACATGGGCGGCCAGCGCGATGTTGGTGAAGCACCGTTGATCACTGAGTACGGCTTCGATCGGTCGCTCACCAATTTCGAAGGACTGGGACCCCGCGTGTTGCCACTGAAGGACAAATACGATGGTTCGCCCCCAGTGAAACACAACTTGGGCTCCGAGCAGTTGGGACGCGGCGAGATCACTTGGCAAGATCGTTCCCAAGTTACCGCATCCTTCACCTCAGCGGCGTTGGAGTTCATGGTCGAGGCGAGTTCGCGTGGGCAACCGTTTTACATCAACCTGTGGCCTGACGACGTTCACTCGCCCTATTTTCCACCGCAACATCGCCGGCAAGATGAATCGAAGCGCGGGCTGTATCACGCGGTGCTGAACACCGCTGACGAGCAAATCGGAGTGCTGTTAGACACGATTCGCGAAGATCCGAATCTGAGGGACAACACGCTGGTTCTGGTCTGCAGCGATAACGGTCCGGAGTTGGGCGCAGGTTCCGCCGGCCCCCTGCGCGGCTACAAGACTCATTTGTTTGAAGGCGGAATCCGGTCCCCGTTGATTGTGTGGGGTCCCGGTTGGTTGCCGCGTGAGGCGTTGGGAACCGTCAATCGTCAGTCGGTATGGAGCGCCATCGATCTGGTTCCCAGTTTGTTAGCCGTAGCGCAAGTCGAAGCACCCGATGTCACGTTTGATGGCGAAGCTCTCCCAGAGGTGTTGTTGGGCAAGTCAAATTCTTCGCGAAGTGTTCCGATTTTCTTTCGCCGCCCGCCCGATCGCGATCGCTTTTACGGCGTCGAAGACTGCCCTGACTTGGCGGTTCGCAGCGGCGATTGGAAGCTGCTGTGCGAATACGACGGCAGCCAAGCGCAGCTGTTTGATCTCTCCACCGATCCCGGCGAATCTCAGAATGTGGCCAATGATTATCCTGAGCAAGTGCAGCGGCTAAAGAAGCAGTTGCTGGCTTGGCACGTCTCCATGCCCACCGATCGAGGCGATACCTACCAACGGCGCTTGCGGCAGTAGCGCCCGGTGAGCGATCAGGCGCCACAACGCTTAGTTGGACAGCACCAAATTCGAGTTAACTACCAATCCGAAGCTCATCAAGCTTGGTCGCGCTTCGTCCAATCGAATCCCGACATCTCGGCGAGTGCCAAGGTCAACGCGTGCGTACCGTGTTTGTCCCAACCCTTCGCCTGGACGGATTGATAGAGTTGTTCTCCCAAGGCCAATCCTGGCATGGACAAGCCCATCCGGCGGCTTTCCGCCAGGGCAATGCCCATGTCCTTGACGAAGTGCTCGACGAAGAACCCGGGATCAAAGTTTCCTTGAATGATGCGTGGTCCCAAATTGGTCAGGGACCAACTGCCTGCTGCACCAGAGGCCACAGATTTCAGTACGGTGTCCAAATCCAGCCCAGCCCGATAGCCGTACACCAGGGCTTCGCAGACTCCAATCATCATGGTCGAGATCAGTATTTGATTCACCATTTTGGTGTGTTGGCCGGCTCCGGCGGGTCCTTGATGCACGATGGTCTTGCCCATCGCCTGCCAGCACGGTTGGAGAGCCTCCACAACGCGGGCATCGCCGCCAATCATGATCGATAAAATTCCCTCGCGGGCTCCCTTATCTCCTCCTGACACGGGAGCGTCCAACATGTGAACGCCTCGAGCGGCCGCCGCCTCGTGCATTTCAACGGCCAAGGAGGGCTCACTGGTGGTCATGTCGACCAGGATGTTACCGGACTTGGATCCCGACAGTGCACCTTGCTCGGGTGATAAAAACACGTGTCGTACATCTTTTGGAAACCCGACGATGGCAAACACGACGTCCGACTGTTCGGCAACCTGCCGTGGCGTGTCCGCCCACTTGGCTCCACGTGCCAACAGACCGTCCGCTTTGGCACGAGTTCGCGTGGAAACCGTGACTGCAAACCCGGCGTCGATCAAATGACCGCACATGCTGGCGCCCATCACTCCCGTTCCGATCCAACCGATGTTGGTCTTGCCCGGAGCAATCTCCATCAACTCAGTTGCCTCTACCATCAATCCACCTCTGCCAAAACTGTGAGTTGTACCAACGCGTTAACCGCTGCATCGATTCCGCCGGAACTGGGCGCGCAATGGTAATGCAAACTCGCGCGATCAGAAAGAGCTTGCCGCAGAGAGTTTGCCCTAGTGAGTTTACTGTGCGGCTTCGGAACGCTGGTGAGCGCGCACGACTAGGCCCATACCAAACAACAACATGCCGGCCAGTACGACTGTGCCCAAGTTCAACGGTCCTTTGGAAGACCACCACACGATGCAGTAGCCCACGGCGCCTAGCAGCAGAGCGTAGTAGGTGAAAACGAGCAGCGTCTTTCGAATCACGCTACCCTCACGGCCTGACAGGCCCACCACCGCGGAGGCCGTGACGACATTATGCACACAGATCGTATTGCCGGCTGCTCCGCCCACGGCCTGAAGAGCGACCATCCACAGGGGATCCACTCGCAGCTGCACGCCCACGTTGTATTGAAACAACGAGAACATCATGTTGCTGACCGTGTTGCTGCCGGCCACCGAGGCCCCCAGTCCACCAATGAACGTGGCGAACAATGGCCAGGCATCTCCTACCAGATTCTTGACGCCCAAAGCCAACGCATTAGGCATCCCCTCGTATCCCGCCAGTCCCCCCGCGCTGTTGATAAAGACTTGCACCATCGGCACGGTGAACACTAGCGCCACTGAGGCGGTCAGTACGGTACGCAACGAGTCAGCCCAGGCTTGCAAGTAGCGCCTGCTCGGTATGCGATGCAGTCCCCAGGCAGACAATGAGGCCAACAAAAAAATCGTCCCCGGCAAATACAAGGGCATCACCACTTCGCTGATATTCGACCCGAGGATGTTCATCACCGGCATGCGGAAGGATTTGATCCATGACACTGGAGAAAAATCCGTCAGCGGTAGTGTCTGCTGCCGTGTGACGACCAGCAGTGCGGCAACGAGCAGATAGGGCGCCCAGGCCAACCACAGCCCAACCGATCGAGCGCCCCGCGCCGGATCGGTGCCGGAGTCGGTTGCTTCCGCCTGGGTCGATGACTGGTCGTTAGCCGACTCGGAGCGGCCCGCTGGACTCCACTGCGCATCCCATCCGGAGGGCGGCCCAAAATCCCAATTCGCATTCGCGGGAATAAACCATCCTAACTTGGCAGCGGGCACAACAATTGCCAGCCCCACCAGGCCACCTAACAATGATGGAAACTCGGGGCCCAGCAGATAGGCCACCGCCAAGTAGGGCAGCGTCATTGCTAGGGCGGCGAACAACGCAAAGCGCCACACTTGCAAGCCCGGCCAGAGAGACCGTTCGGGACCGAAAAACCGCGTCATCATGCAGACGACCATCAACGGTATCAGCGCGCCAGCGATCGCATGCAGCAACGCAACTCGCAGTCCGACGATCATCAGCAAACTACGTCCGTCCTGGTAACCAGCGTCCAATGCGAACTGATCCAGTGTTCCATCGCCGGCCAGACCGTTGCTGACGCCGACCAGAATTGGTGTTCCGACGGCTCCAAACGAAACGGGTGTACTCTGAATCAGCATTCCGGCCACAACGGCCGCCAGGGCAGGGAAGCCGAGTCCGACCAATAGCGGGACGGCGACGGCGGCGGGAGTTCCAAAACCAGCGGCTCCTTCGATGAACGTACCGAACAGCCAGGCCACGATGATGACTTGTATCCTGCGGTCCGTCGATATTCCTTGAAAGGACGTGCGAATCGCTTGGAGAGCACCACTGTAGCGCAATGTGTTGAGCAGTAGCAGGGCGCCAAACACGATGTACAGCAACTCACCAGCAACGATAGTGCCCTTGATCGTCGCGGCTAGAACTTGAATGGCCGGTACTTTCCAAATCAACAGGGCCAGTAGGGCACACACGATGTAGCAAACGGGCATCGCGCGGCTGGCGGGCCACCTCAGGACCACCAACAACAGCGCGACCACCGCGATGGGCAGCAAGGAGAGAAGTGCCAGTATTTCAGTTGCCATAACCGCGCCGCCTCGTACGATGTCTGGATGCACGGCGGATTGTAGCAAGCCACCGCGCAGGGTCGCCACCACACAGGGTCGCCACCATGTCGGGCTGCCGCCAGGACCAACTAGCTGGACAGCTGCTGTTCGATTTGCTCGATCAACGTTGGAAGATCGGCGACCGAATCGACGACGTAGTGAGCGCCCAGCGCGTAGAACTGCTTCCGGATGGAAGCCAATCGGGCCGACAGTTGATCGGGTGCCAGCGCGGCAACTTCGTGGGCCGACAAGCCCAATTCGTTGCCGGACTTGGCTACCGCCACGGTGATGCACCCTGCGTTTAAACCAGCTTGAATGCCTACTGGCGTATCATCCACCTTGACGACGCGGCTGGTGGGAAAGCGGTCCAACAACTTGAGATTTTCCCAAATCAAGTATGGCTTGGGCCTGCCACCTGCCGGTACGTCATCGGCACACAGGCACGCCCCGGGTTCAAAGCCCTGGCGCCGCGCCTCGGGCAACAACATTTCCATCAGCTCTCGGGTGTAACCGGTGGAGGAGCCCACCGCCACGTCCCGGGCCTTTAGAAATTCACAGACGGCCGCCGCGCCCGGAATGAGCAACGCATGGTCCAGCAGCACCGCCTTCTGCAATGGCAAGAACTCCGCGTACAGAGCTTGGACGTCTTGCTCACTTGGCACTTCACCGTACCGCTCGCGCCAGGCGGCTTGCACGCTGGGCATGTCGCAAATAGCGCGAATATGATCCCACTTGGCCATTCCCATCGGCTCACGTGCCTGGGCGGTTGTGACCTGGATACCGCGGTTGGCGAACGTCGATTGAAACACTTGGGCGGGCGCGCAGCAACCGTAGTCGATGACGGTACCGGCCCAATCGAATATCACTGCTGCAAGGGTGCTGGCCATGTTCAGATTGTCCACGAATGGGAAGGAACTACTTAACGGCTACCCGAACTAATCCATGCGTCGATGACTTCGTCGGCCACCGCCAAAGACAGCGTCATTCCAGCGCCGCCAAAGCCGTTTAGCACGCGTACATTATCGGTAACCGACGTCTCCCACCAAGCCGCTGAGGAACACTTGGCGTAGACACCTGTC